>NZ_VTQF01000003.1:300000-425588 GCF_008763935.1 Streptococcus mitis | reverse complement strand
CGCTGAAGCTGACGCACTTGTCGATGCTGAAGCTGATGCGCTTGTCGATGCTGATGCCGATGCGCTTGTTGACGCTGAAGCTGACGCACTTGTTGATGCTGAAGCTGATGCACTTGTTGATGCTGAAGCTGATGCGCTTGTTGATGCTGAAGCTGATGCGCTGGTACTTGCTGAAGCTGACGCTGATGTGCGTGCTGAAGCTGATGCACTGGTACTTGCTGATTCAGAGGCAGATGTGCTTGCCGAAGCTGACTCAGAACGATATTTCTTGTCTGAAACAGTTTCATCTTGACTATAGACCGTTGGTGCATACGGTTGACTACCAGATGTTACTTTAGCATTATCTTTATAATAAACTGTTGCAACACCATTCTCACTTACGTCAATACTAGAAATACGATCCCGACCATTTGGAGTCACTTTATCATGAGCTTTTCTTATTTCTTCACGAACGTTTTCCTTATCAGTTTCTGTTAAGTGATTTTTATCCTTAACTTCTGTCAGCTCAATAGCAGGCTTCTTAAACAAGTTTTGCAACTGATCTTGCTGAATTCGAATTTCTCCTACATCAACAGTGTTGCCACTAGGATCTGTAGCAGTGAGCCAACGTCCCCAGGTGTTCCCTGATTTCCACGCAAGATCTTTATTAGCAACCGCATTAATAGTAAATGTGGTCTGGTCATCATTGGTTAAAGTATTGATAATATTTGTGATAGGACCAGTTCCCCACTCAGGTGTGTTTTCGAAGAAATCTGTCAAATCTTTTCTATTACCAGAAACCTTTAAGGTAACTAACTTACCACTGTTATCTTTACCTGTATAAGTAATCTGGATTTTATCTCCAGCATAGAACAAATAGCGACCATTGCCATCTCTCTTAGGCTCTTGACCATTTACTCTTACAGTATAAGTAATTGTTGGTTTCACACGTTCAGGAGTAATCGAACTTGTCGTTACTTCTGAATTCAGACCAGCAACTGTAGATTTAGCTGTTACATCACCTGTCGGAAGAAGACCGTTATTGCCGTCGTAAGCTTTTTTCAGATCAGTAGGTTCAAAGGTAACACTTGATTCATTGGCCTTAGCTCTCTTCTCGAACGTATGGCCTGCTAAAGTCAAGGTTACAAGAGCTCCAGGCGTTACATTCGTAACAACGATCGAACGATTTGGCAAACCACCTGTTTCATTAGTAGAATCTACTGAGATAGCTGGTGCTTGTGGATTTACCCTCACAGTAACAGGAACTTTTTGTGTAACTCTTACCCCCGTTGAATCTGCAGGTAGTTCTACTTCTACTTCCTTAGTAAAGGTTCCAACTGTCGTAAGTGACGGAGCACCGTCTACCCACTTATAATTAGTAAGTGCTGCATTAAAATCTGGATTTCCAGAAAAATTAGTAACAACTTCCTTAGGATTTGCTACAGCTTGTTTATAAGCCGGTTCATTGGTTTTATTCTGCGTAAAAGTATAAGAACGATTTGTTCCAAATTTATAAACATCATGAACAACATCAACAGTTTTACTTAGTTTAGTAGTATCCCCCGCACCTGTACGACCAACAGGATAAGTAAAGGTGACTTGGTAATTGTGTCGACCTGTTTCCGCTGTACTAATCGGTGAATTTGCTACAGGCTGCCCATTTTTTCTCCAAGTTTGACTAGCTCCACTTGGGTAATCACCGTCTCCTTGCTTGTTGACATAATCATGCCATAAGTTACCATTATGAGGAGCTGTACCTTGAATATCATTCACAGGTCCTTTAGGGGCAATCGTAGCCAAGACCTTATAGTTGACCGTCACATCATCGGTTGAACCATCCGAATAAGTAACACGCGCAACAGCACTCTTTGTCCCAGTAGTCGAATTGTCAATCGTATTTGTCCATTTAACCGTCGCTCCTGCAGGCAGAGATTTACCACCTTCAAGTTGAACAAAGTTAGCTGCATTTCCCAAGTCTTCTGCTGTTTCACCCGCATAGGTATAAATAGTGTCTACTTTAGAAACCGCATTATACTTATCCGTTTGATCCTTGACAACAAACTTGATGTAACCTTCGTTATTATCAGTACTATTTGATGTATTCTGGTTATCCGTAGTTACGAGTTTACGTTCAGTAAATGCCCCTTTTTGCAAACTTTTATTTAGAGTACCTGTCAAGGTAATCGTAGCATTATCTTGGTTTGTCGTAGAAGTGATGGTATTAGAACGTGTTACCCCAGTGAAACCACCGTAATCATTAGCAGTTCCACTACCAGTTCCATCACTGGTCCCATCAGGTCTAGTAAACTTCAATGAATTGAGTTTTCCAGAGTCATCCGTCGCTTTTAGAGTAATATTGACTGATTCATTACGATAAAGATAGATTTCTTTCGTTGCCGGATTGTCGTAAGGAATGACTAACTTAGGACGTTCGTTGACTGTTACTGACTGTGGAATGTCATCACTCTTCGTTCCGTCCTTATAGACTATTTTTGCTGTACCATTGTCTTGAACTTCAATATCCTTGATTCTGAAGGTCTCTTGATTGTTTTTAGCATAAATAGCAGCCTTAACCGCTTTCTTCTCAAGCTCCGTCAGGCTATTCTTATTTACTACAGGCGTAAACTCAGGGTTTTTAATTGTAAATTCTGGTTCATGCTTGTAACGCTCATTCAAAGGACGTTGCTTGATAAAGAAGTTCCCTGTACTGTTATCCCCCGGAATCGTAACGTTCCCTGCTTTATCTGTTGCTACTGCATTACGACGCCATTCATTTTTAGGAGCATAAGTCAAATCATCTTTCATATGCCCAGTTGCAGTTATGACTGCCGGATTAGACTCAGTCGCAACGAGATTCCCATTTGGATCTGATAGAGAAGTAGCTGTCCCAGTCCCGTAACTATTATCTCCAAAGATGTTTTGAGCCATTTCTGACGCTGGTCTATAACCATCAGCCTGTGCTACAAGTTTAAACTCCCTCAGTTTTCCCTTATTATCTACGGCTTTCATTTCAAAACCGATATCATCACCTGCATAGTAATAGTAATATTTATCTCCTGCTATACCTCCTGTTTCTGCAGCTAGAGGTTTACCATTACGGGTCGCAGTAACGGTTATTACTGGAGGTATTTTTTCCTTCTCTAAAGAAGCATTGATTGTGCTTGATGTACCATCACGATAAGTAACTGTAATGGTGCCATCAGTATCAACTTCAATTTTCGACTTAGTTCCAGGATATGATAAAGTCAACTTCCCATTTTCAGCATAAGATAAATTTGATTGTGTACCAGCTTTTACTACATCTTGATTAGACAATAAATCATTTTTATTGGCCTCATTGTGGATAAAGTTATTATATACTTCCTTCACTTCATCTGGTGTCAAATGGTCCAAATCAGAAACCTGAACAGTATCTCCACTTTGAACATTATGACGCTCATTGAAACCTTTGATGGTGTAGGTAAGAGTAGTCTCAGATGATCTACCACCCCAATCTGATGCACCAATACGATAGCTATAGGTTTTTCCTACTACAGCGGATGCCTCACCGTTACCTACAGTACCTGATATACCCGTTCCAATATCTTTAATTTCCTTTGTTTGATTTAACCATGGGCTTCCAGTACTAGGAACGTAAGGATTATATCTCGGATTGGGTCGATTTATTTCTTGTCCCATCAATTGTCCGCCATAAGTGACTCCGGGAATGGCATCCTGCTTGATAATTCCATATTGGCGGATACTAGCTCCATTTTTTAAAATAGGAAGCTCATGAACGAAATAATCATCATTATAAACATCAAAATGAGTTCCATTATTATTCTGGATAATTGGACCTGATTTACTCACAGAAGGTGGTGGTGTCGGTTTTGTTTCATTATAGCCAGTTGGAACACTTGCCGATTGAACTGCCGATCCATTCCCTGGAGTATTTTCATAAATAGGAGCAGAACTTACTTGAACCTGCATATTGGCAGTCGCAGTCGGAACATTATTATCGTATTTAACTCTTACTACAACTTGTCCCTCTAAATTCCGGTTTTGGCCATGACGATAACTATAACCTGCCTCTAAACCATGTGCATATGTTTTTTCCATTGAACTACCGTTAAAGGTCGCACTTTGGACATGTCCACCTTTACCGACTTCGATTTTTACACCGACATGACTCAAGGCACTATCAGCATGGACATTCATGGTGTATGTCGCGATTCCAGTAGCCTTATCAAAAGTAGCAGTTGGACCACTTACATTCATGCGGCCATCTCCCTGCTGAGGAGCCCAACTTGCTCTTAGAGAAGCATCACGCAACATGGCTTTTCCATTACGAGCATCACGCGCGCCTGAATTGGCTCTCAAAACGGCATTAACAATGGAATTACGAGCTAAGGTTGCTTTTTGCACCACTGCTGTCAAATCACTAGTTGGATCAGCCAAGGCCTTTTCAATTTCAGTTACCGCAGCGTTGACCTTAGTGATAGCCGAGTCAGTATTTGGTAAGCCAACAGCTTTAGCTAGATACTCACCCATCTCAGCTGAAAGTTTTGTCAACTTCTTACGATTGTCATCTTGTTGCTTAGCTGAAACTTCTGCTGTTGCGACAGCACCAGCAGTAACTCCTACGATACTAGTCGTGGTAGAAGTTGATTGAGCAGCGCTCGCACTAACCTTCCCATCAATTTCAGTTGCCTTTAGTAGAGCAGAATCAATTTTAAGGCCAGTTGATTCTTTTGATACAGAAGCATCTCGGTCAGTTGCTGGCGCAGAAGTGCTCTGTTCACCCGATAAACTAGCCACCAACGAGAAACTACCCGGCTCACTTGTTGTTTGACTAATACTAGTAGAGTTGCCGACAGATGCACTTGTAGAAGCACTATTAGAAGTACTTGCTGAGACACTTGCAGAAGTACTCATCGAAGCACTGGCTGACGCTGACGAACTCTTAGATACAGATTCTGACATCGAAGTGCTTTCGCTCAAAGAAGTAGACAAGCTAGCAGAATTCTCTGAATTACTTACTGATGTCGTACCCAAAACTACTGTATCATTTGTGACCAAAAGATCGGGATTTTCTAGTGTTTTTTCCACAGCTACTGCTTCATTTGCAAACACTTTTGTTTGAGTAGCCACAGCACCACCTAAAACAGCCCCAGTAGCCGCAAGACCTTTTATGATATCCAAACCTGTAATAGAAGGATTCACTTTATCCTCTACTACTTCTGTCATGACTTGAGTCGTATCTACACCACCACGCAAGACCTTGAACAAACCAAAAAGAGAGGTTGAAGCTCGCAACCAATGTTTTCCTGATTTGATTAACTTATACCGCGTCACTCGGTCGGTTTCTCTATACTCACCTTTCTGACGTCTAAAAAACATATTCTACCCTTTCGTTACATAATCAAGTGGACAATCCACCCAATTCTAATCATACTTTAATAGTATACTCCAAGCGAAAACGATAGTCAAGATATTATATTGTTTTTTTCAAAAAAATACGAGGCTTCAAATCTATTTACATATGGAAAGACCTTCTCTATGATAGGAACCCCTCCAAAAATTCAAACCTGTTTTAACATTCCCTTCATCTAAATTCATACTATAAAAATAAAACTATAACAGAGACCATGACATCAACAAACTTACCTCCCTGAGCGTTCTTATATTTCATATTTTAAAAACAAAAAAGCTGTGAATCATGACATCCACAGCAGTTACCGATTTTTACACCACGACACGGAGTTTGGCAAATCGATTCTATTTACAAAACGAAGTTAGTGAGGCAGTTAACTAGTTCGCCAAATAGCGACTAGCGTCCAACAATTAGGAACTTTAGTTCCAATTGTTGGTACTGAGTTACATCTTTTCCTCCAACTCTACGTCTGGATACTTATCTGCAAACCAGCGGAGGGCAAAGTCATTTTCAAAGAGAAAGACTGGTTGGTCAAAACGGTCTTTGGCCAAGATATTTCGACTTGACGACATCCGTTCATCCAAGTCCTCAGGTTTGATCCAGCGAACTGTCTTTTTACCCATTGGGCTCATGACCACTTCCGCATTGTACTCGCCTTCCATACGGTGCTTAAAGACTTCAAACTGGAGTTGACCTACAGCTCCCAGCATGTATTCGCCTGTTTGGTAATTCTTATAAAGCTGAATAGCACCTTCTTGTACCAATTGCTCAATCCCCTTGTGGAAAGATTTTTGCTTCATGACATTCTTAGCAGAAACTTTCATGAAAATTTCAGGAGTAAAGGTTGGCAGTGGTTCAAACTCAAACTTGTTTTTTCCAACTGTTAAAGTGTCCCCAACCTGATAAGTACCTGTATCGTAAACCCCGATAATATCACCTGCCACGGCATTGGTCACATTCTCACGACTTTCCGCCATAAACTGAGTAACATTAGATAGTTTGGCACCCTTACCAGTACGAGGCAGATTGACACTCATCCCGCGCTCAAACTCACCCGAAACGATACGGACAAAGGCAATACGGTCACGGTGACGAGGGTCCATGTTGGCTTGGATTTTAAAGACAAATCCTGAGAAATCCTTGTCGTAAGGATCCACAATTTCACCGTCTGTTTTCTTGTGACCATGTGGTTCTGGAGCAAACTTAAGGAAGGTTTCAAGGAAGGTTTGCACGCCAAAGTTAGTAAGAGCTGAACCGAAGAAGACTGGCGTCAATTCTCCAACTAGAATAGCTTCCTCTGAAAACTCATTTCCAGCTTCATTTAAAAGCTCAATATCATCCTTGACTTGCTCGTAGAAAGGATTACTACCAAAAAGCTTGTCCCCATCTTCTAGACTAGCGAAACGCTCATCCCCCTTGTAGAGCTCCAAGCGTTGGTTATAGAGATCATACAAGCCCTCAAAGGCTTTCCCCATCCCGATTGGCCAGTTCATTGGGTAACTAGCAATGCCCAAGACTTCTTCCAATTCTTGCAAGAGATCCAGCGGCTCACGACCGTCACGGTCCAGCTTGTTCATAAAGGTGAAGACTGGAATGCCACGGTGTTTCACAACCTCAAATAATTTTTTAGTTTGAGCCTCGATACCCTTGGCAGAGTCCACGACCATGACCGCAGCATCCACCGCCATCAAAGTACGATAGGTGTCTTCTGAGAAGTCCTCGTGTCCTGGTGTGTCTAGGATATTCACACGCTTGCCATCGTAGTCAAATTGCATAACAGATGAGGTCACCGAAATCCCACGTTGCTTCTCGATATCCATCCAGTCAGACTTGGCAAAAGTCCCTGTTTTCTTTCCTTTTACGGTACCAGCCTCACGAATCTCGCCCCCAAAGTAGAGCAACTGCTCAGTAATGGTTGTTTTCCCCGCGTCAGGGTGGGAGATGATAGCAAAGGTACGACGTTTCTTAATTTCTTCTTGAATATTCATAAGTTCTCTTTCTTTGATTCTCTATTTTTCTTGTTTCAATAGCTAAGAATGATTTTTACATTGGATTTTACCATTCCTTTCAACACTCCATTATATCGGATTTTGAGTAGTTTTTCAATTGCTCATCCGATGAAAAAAGTTAGCTAGAGCACCGATTTCACCTGGTTTCTCTTTTTCCACCGTTTTTTGAATAAGATATCAAAAAGAACCAGAGCCAGTGAAAGGATGACAGACACAAGTAGGTACTTTAGCCACAGGGGGGCATCAGGAATAAAAGGTGTCTTATTTAACAGGCCATAATTCCCACCAGTCACCTGATTAACCCCAACTAGAAAGAGATTGAGGATAAAGGTATAGGCTACAATCATATATTTCTTGAGCAGGCTCTTGTCATAATGATTCATCAAGTAGACCAAGGAATTCACTAAAAGTGCATAGTGCCCAATCAAAAATGAAAAACTAGTGATATGGGGGAAATCATAGGGGTCAAAAACTGGGTAAACCAGTGCAAAGACAGCTCCACTTGCTCCTAAGAGGGCAAAGTACTGCTTGCTTTTCCATTTATCAGGCAAGAAAACCACAGCAAACATAGCTAAACGGCAATGATAAAATGGGAGACTATTAGAAAAGGGAATCCCAAAACCAACATACCAACTATAAAGTGCTAGCAACTGGAGGATCTGAATCCCCTTAAACAAGTATACAAATTTCGGATTTTTGTGATAAGCAAGTGCCCCATAAATACAAAGCATTAAGACCAGCATCATAACCCCATACCAAAAAAGCGAAATGGGAGGAGGGACCGTCTGAGATCTGGTGATAAATTGATGAAACATGTTACTATCCTAACTCTTATTTTTCTTTTTTCTAGTTTAACCATTATAGCGGATTAAAAACGATTTTTCAATTTCTATTTTATATCAGACACTGCTAAAGTAGAACAATTCCCCTTGCAATTTTTCAAATAAATGTTACAATAAATATAGAAAAAGTTGTTGCGACAACAACACCCCACAGAGCCGTTTAAGACGGTGGCTGTAATTACATAACTAAAAAATAGCTCGTTAACTCTCCAAAGTTAGGACGGCTATTTTTTTGTATCTTTTACCAATTCAAGGATGAACTTCAGGAGCGTGATAACAAAGTTACCAGCTACAAACATGAGTGTCAAAGCCTCAAAAGGGAGGCAAATCTGGTTACTACTTTCTACTAAATACTCTTCGAAAATCAAATTCAAACTGCGTCAGCTTCGCCTTGCCGTACTAAAGTACAGTCTGCGGCTAGCTTCCTAGTTTGCTCTTTGATTTTCATTGAGTATAAGATTTTACAGGTTCTGCACATAAGCATCACCATCCTTTCGATTTCGTAACCACCGTCTTCACTTCTCTGTTAAACTATTGTACCATATATTTTCCCCTTTGAAATCCGCTTTTCAAATAAATCATCATCAAAATCCGTTCTCCATCCTATACCTGTCTTTTTTCAGCTTTCCCTCCCTTATTTATAGGAAAATATGGTAAAATAGAACAGACTAAAAATCATCATTTCACGAAAGGATGCAAGATGAAAATTACGCAAGAAGAGGTAACACACGTTGCCAATCTTTCAAAATTAAGATTCTCTGAAGAAGAAACTGCTGCCTTTGCGACTACCTTGTCTAAAATTGTTGACATGGTTGAATTGCTGGGCGAAGTTGACACAACTGGTGTCGCACCTACTACAACTATGGCTGACCGTAAGACCGTACTCCGCCCTGATGTGGCCGAAGAAGGAACAGACCGTGATCGCTTGTTTAAAAACGTACCTGAAAAAGATAACTACTATATCAAGGTACCAGCTATCCTAGACGATGGAGGAGATGCCTAATGACTTTTAACAATAAAACCATTGAAGACTTGCACACTCTCCTTGTTTCTAAGGAAATTTCTGCAACTGAATTGACCCAAGCAACGCTTGAAGATATCAAGTCTCGCGAGACAGCTATTAACGCTTTTGTTACCATCGCCGAGGAGCAGGCTCTTGCTCAAGCTAAAGCCATTGATGAAGCTGGAATTGACGCTGATAATGTCCTTTCAGGAATTCCATTGGCTGTCAAAGATAATATCTCTACAGACGGTATTCTCACAACTGCTGCCTCAAAAATGCTCTACAACTATGAGCCAATCTTTGACGCTACAGCCGTTTCCAACGCAAAATCTAAAGGTATGATTGTCGTTGGGAAAACCAACATGGACGAATTTGCCATGGGTGGTTCAGGTGAGACTTCGCACTATGGTGCCACTAAAAATGCTTGGGACCAGACCAAGGTTCCTGGTGGCTCTTCTAGTGGTTCTGCCGCAGCAGTAGCTTCAGGGCAAGTCCGCTTGTCACTTGGATCTGATACTGGTGGTTCTATCCGCCAACCAGCTGCCTTCAACGGGATCGTTGGTCTTAAACCAACCTACGGAACAGTTTCTCGTTTCGGTCTTATTGCCTTTGGTAGCTCTCTAGACCAGATTGGACCTTTCGCTCCGACTGTTAAGGAAAACGCCCTCTTGCTCAATGCGATTGCCAGCGAAGACGCCAAAGACTCTACTTCTGCTCCTGTCCACATCGCTGACTTTACTTCAAAAATCGGGCAAGACATCAAGGACATGAAAATTGCTTTGCCTAAGGAATACCTTGGTGAAGGAATTGACCCAGAGGTTAAAGAAACCATCCTTAATGCTGCTAAGCACTTTGAAAAACTTGGTGCTATCGTTGAAGAAGTCAGCCTGCCTCACTCTAAATACGGGGTTGCCGTTTACTACATCATCGCTTCATCAGAAGCTTCTTCAAACTTGCAACGCTTTGACGGTATCCGTTACGGCTATCGTGCAGAAGATGCAACTAACCTTGATGAAATCTATGTAAACAGCCGTAGCCAAGGTTTTGGTGAAGAAGTGAAACGTCGTATCATGCTAGGTACTTTCAGCCTTTCATCAGGTTACTACGATGCTTACTACAAGAAAGCTGGTCAGGTTCGTACCCTTATCATCCAAGATTTCGAAAACGTCTTTGCGGATTACGACTTGATTTTGGGACCAACTGCTCCAAGCGTTGCCTATGACTTGGACTCACTCAACCATGACCCAGTTGCCATGTACTTGGCTGACCTCTTGACAATCCCAGTCAACTTGGCTGGTCTACCAGGAATTTCGATTCCTGCTGGATTCTCTCAAGGACTACCTGTCGGTCTCCAATTGATTGGTCCTAAATACTCAGAAGAAACCATTTACCAAGCTGCTGCTGCTTTTGAAGCAACAACAGACTACCACAAACAACAACCCGTGATTTTTGGAGGTGACAACTAATGAACTTTGAAACAGTCATTGGACTTGAAGTCCACGTAGAGCTCAACACCAATTCAAAAATCTTCTCACCTACTTCTGCTCACTTTGGAAATGACCAAAATGCCAACACCAACGTGATTGACTGGTCTTTCCCAGGAGTACTACCCGTTCTCAATAAAGGTGTTGTCGATGCCGGTATCAAGGCTGCTCTTGCCCTCAACATGGACATCCACAAAAAGATGCACTTTGACCGCAAGAACTACTTCTATCCTGACAATCCAAAAGCCTACCAAATTTCTCAGTTTGATGAGCCAATTGGCTACAACGGCTGGATTGAAGTGGAGCTAAAAGACGGTACGACCAAGAAAATCGGTATCGAACGTGCTCATTTAGAAGAAGATGCTGGTAAAAACACCCACGGTACAGACGGCTACTCTTACGTTGACCTCAACCGCCAAGGGGTGCCATTGATTGAGATTGTATCTGAAGCTGACATGCGTTCGCCAGAGGAAGCCTATGCTTACCTGACAGCCCTCAAGGAAGTTATCCAGTATGCTGGTATTTCTGACGTTAAGATGGAAGAAGGTTCTATGCGTGTGGATGCCAATATTTCTCTTCGTCCTTATGGTCAAGAAAAATTCGGTACCAAGACTGAGTTGAAAAACCTCAACTCCTTCTCAAACGTTCGTAAAGGTCTTGAATACGAAGTCCAACGCCAAGCTGAAATCCTTCGATCAGGTGGTCAAATCCGCCAAGAAACACGTCGTTACGATGAGGCTAACAAAGCAACTATCCTCATGCGTGTCAAGGAAGGCGCTGCTGACTACCGCTACTTCCCAGAACCAGACCTACCTCTCTTTGAAATTTCAGACGAGTGGATTGAGGAAATGCGGACAGAGTTACCAGAGTTTCCAAAAGAACGCCGTGCTCGCTACGTCTCTGACCTTGGTTTGTCAGACTACGATGCTAGCCAGTTGACTGCAAATAAAGTCACTTCTGATTTCTTTGAAAAAGCTGTGGCTCTTGGTGGCGATGCCAAACAAGTCTCTAACTGGCTCCAAGGCGAAGTCGCTCAGTTCTTGAACGCTGAAGGAAAAACACTAGAACAAATCGAATTGACACCAGAAAACTTGGTTGAAATGATTGCCATCATCGAAGACGGCACTATCTCTTCTAAGATTGCCAAGAAAGTCTTTGTCCACTTGGCTAAAAATGGTGGTGGTGCTCGTGAATACGTGGAAAAAGCAGGCATGGTGCAAATCTCAGATCCAGAAATCTTGATCCCAATCATCCACCAAGTCTTTGCGGATAATGAAGCAGCCGTTGCCGACTTCAAGTCAGGCAAACGCAACGCAGACAAGGCCTTCACAGGATTCCTTATGAAGGCAACCAAAGGCCAAGCCAACCCACAAGTTGCCCTTAAACTCCTTGCCCAAGAATTAGCCAAGTTGAAAAATGAGTAACTCATTTAAAGTATAACTGACACCAGACTGCTAAAAAATTAGCAGTTCTGATGGCTTGCAGTATGCATTCATATAGTTAGGAGACATATGAAAAAGTTATATACTCTTCTCACCACCTGTTTACTACTCCTTTTCGTTACACCGATGCAATCCATCGATGCAGGGGTAGGACATTCTCGAAGTGGTAGCTCTAGCCGTAGTAGCTCCAGTTCAAATGGTAGCCGAAGCCGTTCCAGTAGCAGTAATAGCGGTAGTTCTTCCTACAGAAGTAGCTACAGTTCTGGAGACGGTTCCTATAGTTCGAGTTACTCTGAGCAAGAGTTGTACGGAATTGTAGTCTTTTTAATAGGTGTTTACGTAGTTGTCTTAGTTCTAAAGAATAAAAGTAATCAAAGCTCATCAGAAAAATCCTATAGTAGCGCTACTGTATATAATCCCCAAAACCATCGTCGAGTTGAACACAATACATTAGCTACTAGTCGTGTTAAATATGGCGATCCAAACTTTGATGCCGATGCTTTCGCTTCATGGGTTAAAGAAGTCTATATTCAGTTACAGGCAGCCTGGACTAAAAAGGATTGGAATTTGGCTCGCTCTCTTGAAAGTACCAGCCTTTATTCCCAACATAGTATACAACTCGAAGATCATATCCGGGCTAAAACAACTAATGTTTTAGAAAAAGTCTATGTTGAAAATGTTCGCATTAAAGATTTCTACGAAAATCCTGATGGTAACGATACCCTTGTTGTGATCTTGTCATCTACACTCAGGGACTATGTCATTGAAGACCAAAGCAAACGTGTCATCGAAGGTGATCCTCAAGAGGACTTGTTTACAGTCTATCAAATGAACTTTATCCGTAAACACGGAAGTCAAACTGAACTAAATGTCAGTGATGAAGCCATCAGTGACCACTGTCCAAACTGTGGTGCCCCATTGAAAATCTCTGCTATCAGTAAATGTGACTATTGCGATGCTGATCTAACACGCAGTCCAAACCAATGGGTACTCGATACCTACGATGTTGTGGATGAAGACGAACTTTATAATTAGGAGGAAATTATGGGATTTATTCGTGCCGCCCTATCTTCAGGGCTTAATAGTTTCAACGATAGCAAATTTAAAGAAGCTATTGTTCTTCCAAATAACCTAACAGCTGATGCCTTGGCCATTAAAGGACAACTTCTTACAAAAGATCCTGACGGCACTTCTAGACAAAGCAACCAAAATACTGGACTTTTAACAGATGGTTCTGTAGTCATTGTTCCACAAGGTTATGTAGCTATTCTTGTCAACAACGGAACCTTCCTTGGCGATGTCTTAGAAGCTGGTAGCCACGAATGGCGTTCTGAAGATAATGCCTGGCTTCTTGAAAAGGGTGGTATAAAGGGTACTTGGGAAAATTTCAAAAACCGCTTCTCTTTTGGTGGTCAAGTCATTACCCAACAGGAAATCATCTTTATCCGTATGCAACCCATCGCAGGTAATAAATTTGGTACTCAAAACGCCGTAGAGTATTTCAGTGAACGCTATCAACAATTGCTCAATATTCGTTTCTACGGCTTGTTTGATATCAAAGTTGCTGATCCAGTCCTATTTTATGTCAGCTCCATCAGTCAACAAATTGAAGATCATAGAGCATTTACCCTGAAAGATATCGCTCAGGGAACTCTCAGACAAAATATCTCTCCTAAAATTGCTATTGCAATCGCCAAATTTACAAACGAAAACCGAGTTGATATCTATAGTCTTAATGCCAATCAAGATACTTTCAACGATCTAGCAAAACAAGAAGTTAACAAGGTATGGACTGGACTTTACGGAATTGAAACAACCAATATCCTGCTTGAAGATTTGAGCTATGACCAAGAAAGCTTGAATATTATTCGTAAACTTGATAGCGAACTAGTCGCTATGAAATACAATACGATTGAGATTGAAGAACGTCGTGCCCGTAACGAAGCTCTCATCGTTGCTGCAAACAATGAAGGCAATGGCAATGGTATGAACATAATTATGGGAATGAATCTGGGACAAACGCTTGGCGGGCAACTCAACCAACAAACTCAAGCTCCTATTCAAAATAATGGGCAAACTGCAAGTAAGAACTTTTACATCGAGGTAGACGGCAAGTATGTTCTCGTAACCAAAGATGAAGAAGGAAATATCGTACCTGTCAACTAACTCAAGTTAATCTGATATTTGAGAATTATTGCGTTTTATGGTACAATAAAGAGTAACAATATTTATTAAAGAGGTAAAAACATGATTGAAGCAAGCAAATTGAAAGCTGGTATGACATTTGAAACTGCAGACGGAAAATTGATCCGCGTTTTGGAAGCTAGCCACCACAAACCAGGTAAAGGGAACACGATCATGCGTATGAAATTGCGTGATGTCCGTACTGGTTCTACATTTGACACAAGCTACCGTCCAGAAGAAAAATTCGAGCAAGCTATTATCGAAACTGTCCCAGCTCAATACTTGTACAAAATGGATGAAACTGCCTACTTCATGAACACTGAAACTTACGACCAATACGAAATCCCAGTCGTAAACGTTGAAAATGAATTGCTTTACATCCTTGAAAACTCTGATGTGAAAATCCAATTCTACGGAACTGAAGTAATCGGTGTAACTGTACCAACTACTGTTGAATTGACAGTAGCTGAAACACAACCATCTATCAAAGGTGCTACTGTTACAGGTTCTGGTAAACCAGCAACTATGGAAACTGGACTTGTTGTTAACGTTCCAGACTTCATCGAAGCTGGACAAAAATTGATCATCAACACTGCAGAAGGAACTTACGTTTCTCGTGCCTAATCTCTAGAAAGAGGTCATTCTATGGGAATTGAAGAACAATTTGGCGAAATCGTTATCGCTCCACGTGTACTTGAAAAAATCATTGCCATCGCAACTGCTAAAGTTGATGGTGTCCACTCATTTTCAAATAAATCCGTATCTGATACCCTATCAAAACTTTCTCTTGGTCGTGGTGTCTACTTAAAAGAAAGCAACGAAGAGCTAACTGCTGACATTTATCTCTATCTTGAGTACGGTGTGAAAGTACCAAAAGTTGCTCTTGCTATTCAAAAAGCAGTCAAAGATGCTGTCCGTGATATGGCTGATGTGGAACTTGCTGCTGTCAACATCCATGTTGCAGGAATCGTTCCAGATAAAACACCAAAACCTGAGTTGAAAGATCTATTTAACGAGGACTTCCTCAATGACTAGTCCATTATTAGAATCTAGACGTGAACTTCGTAAATGCGCTTTTCAAGCTCTCATGAGCCTTGAATTTGACACAGATATGGAAACAGCTTGTCGCTTTGCCTACACACATGACCGTGAAGATGAAGATGTGCAAATCCCTGCCTTTCTTTTGAACTTGGTTTCTGGTGTTCAAGCTCAAAAAGACGAGTTGGATAAACAAATCAACCAGCACCTCAAGTCAGGCTGGACAGTTGAACGTTTGACCTTGATCGAAAAAAACTTACTACGCTTAGGAATCTTTGAAATCACATCATTTGATACACCTCAACTAGTAGCAGTCAATGAAGCCATTGAACTTGCCAAGAATTTTTCAGATCAAAAATCAGCCCGCTTTATCAACGGACTGCTCAGTCAATTTGTGACTGAAGAATAGTAGATAGAAAACAGTGTTTGACAGATATCAAACACTGTTTTCTTTGCTTCCACTATCTTAAAAAGTGGTAATAGACATAATTATAAACAAAAATCCAGATGGGTTTTGCATAAATGAGAAAGTTAAAAAAACTATGGCACAGGATGGTGATTTTTAAGTTCTTTGTCCATCGATATACTAGAGCAAAGAAAAGACCAACAAGAATATAAATAATCAAACTGATAGGATCTCGGTGAGTTAGGATCAAATGACTAAGTCCAAAGATAAGAGCAGATAGAATAACATCCAGATAGTACTTGGACTGGTGGAAAAAGGTATTCATAAAATACCCTCTATCAATTAGTTCCTCTGATATAGGTGCGACGACTACTGTTAAACTAAAACTGAGAACAGTTGATAGAAAAGTTGGTTGCCTATTGGAGTATAGAATCGAAAGAAGGTCTTGAAAGATATACTTGTTATCAACCAAATAGTGATACTGTATCTGAAAAGCATCCACCAATTGACGAACAAAATAAGTAGCCACTAGACCAACTACAAGGTAAAAGAATCTTGACTTCTTTGAACCCTTTTTTTCAAAAATATAGAGCATCTCTTTCTTTTTGAGCCAGTAGATAAATAATAGCAAAAGAGCTGTTACTTCAACTGTTAAAAAGATAAAATAGCCATCTATCCCCCATCCTAAAAACTTAGTGATTTGCACAGCCCCTAACTCTGGTAGATAAATCGATAGAAATACCAGTGATGTAAAGACTCCCAGATACCCTAGTTTTTTCATACTCACTCCTTTAATTTATCAGTAGCCAATACCATTAGCACGTCTAGTCGCATGATTCAGTATTGTACTCGAGTCAGTTGCAATGCTATAAGCATAAGGCCAACTCCAATAATAATCATCAACCAACCAAATCATGCCACCACCTGAAGTTTCCTCTAAGTTCTCAGATGAAAGAACTGTAAATGTATCTGTACCTGTCCTATCAAGTACCTCCTTAAAATAAATTTTTGTAAGCTTACATCTACAGTATACATCTTTTTTATCTATTTTATAGTCCATCTCCTCAACTGTCAATTTTTCGGTCTGAACTGCATTTTTCTAAAAAAATGAGACCTTTCTAGCCTCATTTAGTCATTTTTAGTATTTTCTAAATCGTTGGTAACGTTCTTCCAACAACTCCTCGAACGTTTTTTGTGACAGTAAAGCTAGTTCCGTTTGGAGTTCTTTTTTGACACTCTTAATCAGTTCTTTACTAGAAAGTCCTGCTTCAGAAATCACCTTGTCCACCACGTCCATTTCTAACAGTTCATGCGAAGTGATTTTCATCAGTTCTGCCGCTTCCATGGCACGACTGCCATCTTTCCATAGAATGGAAGCAAAACCTTCTGGACTGAGAATGGCATAGATAGAATTTTCCAGCATCCAAACACGGTCTGCGACTGCTAGAGCCAGAGCTCCACCTGAACCACCTTCACCTATAATGATGGCGATAATCGGAACTTTCAGGTCACTCATTTCCATGAGATTGCGAGCAATAGCTTCTCCCTGTCCACGTTCTTCCGCTCCCACACCAGGATAGGCACCTGCAGTATTGATAAAGGTCACAACTGGACGGCCAAATTTTTCAGCTTGTTTCATCAACCGTAGGGCCTTGCGATAGCCTTCTGGATGTGGTTGTCCAAAATTCCGTTTGAGGTTGTCTTGCAAGCTCTTGCCTTTTTGGATACCAACTACTGTTACAGCTTGTTCCCCAAGCCAGCCAATACCACCAACAACTGCACCATCATCACGAAAAGAACGGTCACCGTGTAATTGGATAAATTCATCAAAAATGCCTGTCGCAAAGTCCAAGGTTGTCAAGCGACTCTGCTCACGCGCTTCTCTGACTATTTTTGCAATATTCATCTAGAACCCCCTCCGTGCAATCTGACTAGGCTTGCAATCGTATCTGGCAAATCTCTTCTTTTAACGATAGCATCCACAAAGCCATGCTCAAGTAAAAATTCTGCCTTTTGGAAATCCTCAGGCAAGCTTTCACGAACCGTGTTTTCAATCACACGACGCCCTGCAAAACCAACCAAACTCTGTGGTTCAGCCAAAATGATATCGCCTTCCATAGCGAAAGAAGCTGTCACACCACCTGTCGTTGGATCAGTCAAAATGGTAAGGTAAAAGAGGCCTGCATTTGAATGGCGTTTAACCGCTGCAGAGATCTTGGCCATCTGCATGAGACTCATGATTCCTTCCTGCATACGGGCCCCACCAGAGGCTGTGAAGAGAACAACTGGTAATTGTTCAACCGTCGCATACTCAAACAAACGAGTGATTTTTTCCCCTACAACCGTACCCATAGAAGCCATGATAAAGTTGGAATCCATAATCCCAAGAGCCACAGTCTGACCTTTTATAAGAGCTGTTCCTGTCACAACAGCTTCATCCAGACCAGTTTTTTCACGCATAGTTGCTAGTTTCTTTTGATAACCAGGGAAATGCAAGGGATCCTTGCTTTCAATCCCTGTAAACAATTCCTTGAAGGTTCCCATATCAATCGTCAAAGCCAAGCGTTCTTGGGCAGAAATACGAAAGGTGTAACTACAGTGCGGACAGATACGCTCACTTCCCAGATCCTTCTGATAAATGGTATGCTTACAGCCTGGACACTGGGAGAATAATTCATCTGGAACCTCTGGCTTGGCTTGAGGTTTTTCCCTAACCGAACGATTGGGATTGATTCGAATATACTTATCTTTTTTACTAAATAGAGCCATTGATTCCCCTTTTCGGTTTAAACTCTTGAAGTCATTTTATTCTTTTTCTTGATACTTGGGTAAAAAGGTTTCCATCAAGAAGGAAGTATCGTAATCTCCAGCAATGACATTGCGATCTGAAATGAGGTCAAGCTGGAAATCTGCATTGGTCTGCACCCCTTCAATCTCTAATTCATAGAGGGCACGTTGCATTTTCATCAAGGCATCAAAACGATTTTCACCGTGAACGATGATTTTAGCAATCATACTATCATAATAAGGTGGAATGGTATAGCCTGGATAAACTGCTGAATCCACGCGCAAGCCAACTCCACCACTTGGCAGATGGAGATTGGTAATCTTACCTGGACTAGGAGCAAAGTTGAAGGCTGGATTTTCTGCATTGATACGACACTCGATGGCATGACCGCGTAGGACAATATCTTCTTGCTTAACAGACAGAGGCTGACCTGCCGCAATGCGAATCTGTTCCTTAACGATATCCACACCTGAAACAAATTCTGTTACTGGATGTTCTACTTGTACACGAGTATTCATCTCCATAAAATAGAATTTACCACTGGCTTCATCAAGAAGAAACTCAATGGTCCCTGCATTTTCATAACCAACAGACTCTGCAGCTCGAACAGCAGCCGCACCGATTTCATGACGCAGCGTTTTTCCGATTGCAATTGAAGGACTTTCTTCCAAAACCTTTTGGTTATTCCGTTGAAGAGAACAATCCCGTTCCCCCAAGTGAATCACATTTCCGTGTTCATCTCCTAAGATTTGAACCTCGATATGACGAGCTGGATAGATGACCCGTTCTATGTACATGGCACCATTTCCATAATTGGCCTTGGCTTCGCTAGAGGCCGTTTCAAAGGCTGAAACGAGGTCTTCTGGTTTTTCAACCTTACGAATCCCTTTACCACCTCCACCTGCTGAAGCCTTGAGCATAACAGGATAGCCAATTTTTTCAGCGACAGTCAAAGCTTCCTCAGAGTTATGCACTTCTCCATCCGAACCTGGAATGACTGGAACACCAGCTTTGATCATCTGAGCACGCGCATTGATTTTGTCTCCCATCATATCCATGACATGACCAGATGGGCCGATAAACTTAATCCCCACCTCTTCACACATGGTTGCAAATTTGGAATTTTCACTGAGAAATCCAAAACCTGGGTGAATAGCCTCAGCCTCAGTCAAGACTGCAGCTGATAGAACCGCATTAATATTGAGATAAGACTCTGTAGGCTTACCAGGACCGATACAAACCGCTTCATCTGCCAAAAGCGTATGAAGGGCTTCCTTATCAGCAGTTGAATAAACCGCTACCGTCGCAATCCCTAATTCACGCGCCGCACGGATAATACGGACCGCAATTTCACCACGATTGGCAATTAAAATTTTTCGAAACATGGAGAACCTCCTTAGTTCCCTATTGCAAAGGTTAGAGTACCACTGGCTGCAAGCTTGCCATCCACTTCAGCCTTTGCTTCAACCACAGCTATGGTGCCACGACGTTTTACAAACGTTGCCGTCATAACTAATTGGTCACCTGGTACAACTTGCTTCTTGAATTTAACCTTGTCCATACCAGCATAAAAGACCAGTTTTCCTTTATTTTCAGGCTTAGACAACTCCAAGACACCAGCAGTTTGCGCCAAGGCTTCCATAATCAGAACACCTGGCATAACAGGGTATTGAGGAAAATGGCCGTTAAAGAAGGGCTCATTGATAGTCACATTTTTAATGGCGACAATGGTATCCTCGCTCACTTCCAACACACGGTCTACTAGGAGCATAGGATAACGGTGGGGAAGGGCTTCTTTGATTCCTTGAATATCGATCATTTGATTCGTACCAATCCTTTACCAAACTCAACCATTTCTTCATTAGAAACGAGAATTTCCGTTACCACACCATCCTTAGGTGCTGGAATTTCATTCATGACTTTCATAGCTTCGATGATCACCAATGTTTGACCTTTTTTGACACTATCACCAACTGTGACGAAGGCAGGTTTATCAGGACCAGCAGCCAAGTAAGCCACCCCAACAAGTGGACTCTCTACAACATCTCCCTCAGCAGCTACGCTTGCTTCTGCTGGTGACGAAGTTTCTTCTATTACAGTTTCTACTGGAGCAGATGTAGGAGCTACTGGACTTGGTGTTGCTAGAACGGGCGCTGAAGCGACTTGAGCTGCAACTTCAGACACCAGTCTCGCTTCATTCTTGCTAAACTGCAACTCATCCGTCCCATTTTTATAAGAAAATTCTCTCAAACTTGACTGGTCAAATTGGGCCATCAAGTCTTTAATATCGTTTAAATTCATAGTTATTTATTCTCCCAACGTTTGAAAGCAAGAACTGCATTGTGGCCACCAAAACCAAAAGTATTTGAAATAGCGTATGGAATTTCTTGCTCCAAGCCTTGTCCATAAACGACATTGGCTTCGATATAGTCTGATACTTCACTTGTCCCAGCTGTCATTGGTACAAAGTTATGACGCATAGCTTCGATGGTTACGATAGCTTCTACCGCACCTGCAGCACCTAGCAAATGTCCTGTGAAAGACTTGGTTGATGATACAGGTACTTCCTTACCAAGAACAGCCACAATCGCACCACTTTCTCCTTTTTCATTAGCAGGAGTTGAGGTTCCGTGAGCATTGACATAGGCTACTTGCTCTGGAGAAATCTCAGCTTCTTCCAAGGCTAGTTTAATGGCCTTGATAGCTCCCTGACCTTCTGGATGTGGTGAAGTCATGTGGTAAGCATCACAAGTATTTCCGTAACCAACTACTTCAGCCAGGATAGTAGCCCCACGTTTTTCAGCGTGTTCAAGGCTTTCAAGAACCAACATCCCAGAACCTTCACCCATGACAAAACCATTACGGTCCTTATCAAATGGAATGGAAGCACGAGTTGGGTCCTCTGTAGTTGAGAGAGCAGTTAGGGCTTGGAAACCAGCAATAGCAAAAGGTGTGATAGAGGCTTCTGAACCACCTACCAACATAACGTCTTGGAAACCAAATTTAATTGAGCGGAAGGCATCCCCAATCGCGTCATTTGATGAAGCGCAGGCAGTATTGATAGATTTACAAACACCGTTTGCTCCAAAACGCATAGCAACATTTCCTGAAGCCATATTTGGCAAGGCTTTCGGAAGGGTCAATGGTTTCACACGTTTTGGCCCTTTGTCATTTAGGCGAAGCACTTGATCTTCAATTTCCTTGATTCCACCAATACCAGAGGCCACAATAACACCAAAACGATCTTTATCAAGAGTCTCTACATCGAGATTAGCGTGATTGACAGCCTCTTGGGCTGCGTACAAGGCATACAAAGAATAGTTATCGAAACGATTGGTATCTTTCTTAACAAAGTATTTATCAAAAGGAAAATCTTGGATTTCTGCTGCATTATGCACATCAAAGTCACTATGATCAAATTTCGTAATTTGACCAATTCCGATTTTTCCAGTTGTCAAACTATTCCAAAATTCTTCTGGTGTATTTCCGATTGGAGATGTTACTCCATAACCTGTTACTACTACGCGATTTAGTTTCATCTTTTTTACCTCTAGCTTCTGCTACATACTTAAGCCACCATCAATGGCAACCACTTGACCAGTTAGATAATCTTGGCCTGTTAAAAATACTGTCAAATCTGCAACCTGCTCTGCCTGCCCAAATTCTTTCATAGGAATTTGCGCCAGCATGGCATCTTTTACCTTGTCTGATAGAACAGCTGTCATATCGGACTCAATCATTCCAGGTGCAATAGCATTAACTCTGATATTGCGATTGGCCACTTCACGCGCCACAGACTTGGTAAAACCAATCAAACCAGCCTTAGAAGCTGCATAGTTAGCTTGACCGATATTCCCCATCAAACCAACAACACTAGACATATTAATGATAGCACCTTCTCTAGCTTTTATCATCGGTTTCAAGACTGATTGTGTCATGTTAAAGGCACCAGTCAAGTTAACCTTGAGCACTTTTTCAAAATCTGCTTCTGTCATCTTGAGCATCAGGGTATCTTGGGTAATTCCTGCATTGTTAACCAAAACATCTACTGAACCCAGCTCTGCAATAGCTTGATCAACCATACGTTTAGCGTCTACAAAATCTGACACGTCTCCTGAAATGGGAACCACCTTGACACCATAGTTTGAAAACTCAGCGAGCAATTCTTCTGAGATTGCCCCACGACTGTTTAAAACAATATTGGCTCCTGCTTGAGCAAACTTGTGGGCAATGGCAAGACCAATTCCACGACTCGAACCTGTAATAAAGATATTTTTATTTTTTAGTTGCATTTTTTTCTCCTGTTTCCTCTTGTATTTATGGGAGAAGGGATTACTTGTTTTCTAGCAAGGCTTCCAAACTCGCCTGATCTTCAACATTGGCTAGTTTAGCGGTCTTATCAATTTTTTTGACAAAACCTGACAAGACTTTCCCCGGGCCAATCTCGATAAAGTTGGTTACGCCTGCTTCTTGCATAACCGCAATGCTTTCATAGAAACGAACTGCTTCCTTGACCTGACGCGTCAAGAGTTGAGCGATGTCATCTTTTTTCATGACAGCAGCTTCTGTATTGCCGACTAGGGGACAAGTAAAATCTGAAAAACTTACCTGAGCTAGAGTTTCAGCTAGTTTCTGGCTAGCAGGCTCAAGGAGAGCGGTATGAAAAGGTCCTGAGACTTTGAGAGGAATCAAGCGTTTGGCACCTGCTTCCTGCAAAAGTTCAACAGCTCGATCAACTGCCACCACTTCTCCGCCAATCACGATTTGTGCAGGTGTATTATAGTTTGCTGGAGTAACCACTCCAAGTTCAGAAGCTTTTTGACAGGCTTCCTTAATGACCTCTACTGGCATGTTGAGAACTGCTACCATCTTGCCAGAGCCAGCAGGAGCTGCTTCTTCCATATAGGCTCCACGCTTAGCAACCAAAGCAACCGCATCTTCAAAATCCAAGGCACCGCTAGCTACCAAGGCAGAATATTCTCCAAGAGACAAACCAGCAACCATATCAGGTTGATAGCCCTTTTCTTGCAATAAACGATAGATAGCAACTGAAGTTGCTAAAATAGCTGGTTGCGTATAGCGGGTCTGATTGAGTTTTTCTTCTTCTGTATCAATAAGATAACGCAAATCATAACCGAGTACCTGACTCGCTTGATCAATCGTTTCTTTGACAATCGGATACTGATTATAGAGTTCCCGTCCCATACCTAGATACTGGGCACCTTGACCAGCAAATAAAAAGGCTGTTTTAGTCATTTCTTACAACTCCTGCCCAACGAGAGGCTTCTTCTTGAATTTTCTTAGCTGCTCCGTAATACAAATCTTTTAGGATTTCTTCAACGGTTTCTTCTTTGGAAACAAGGCCTGCAATTTGACCTGCCATAACAGATCCACCATCCACATCTCCGTGAACAACCGCTTTGGCTAGAGCACCTGCTCCCATTTGTTCAAAAATTTCCAAATCTGGATTTTCTTGTTTAAAAGCATCTTTTTCAGCTTGTTCAAAATCACGAGTCAACTGATTTTTAATCGCACGAACA
Organism: Streptococcus mitis; assembly: GCF_008763935.1. Lineage (GTDB taxonomy): Bacteria > Bacillota > Bacilli > Lactobacillales > Streptococcaceae > Streptococcus > Streptococcus mitis_DB. The sequence continues at coordinate 401,460 of NZ_VTQF01000003.1, read as the reverse complement.
GCATGTCCAAAGTGTTGAGCTGAAATCGTAGTATCAATATCTCTAGCTTTTAAAATTTTCGCCTTATAATTTGGATGGGCATTAGACTCTTTTGCAACGACAAAACGAGTTCCAACCTGAACAGCCTCTGCACCTAGCATAAAGCCAGCTGCAACACCTTCACCATCCGCAATCCCTCCTGCAGCAATAACTGGAATAGATACAGCAGCAGCAACCTGGCGAACCAAGGTCATGGTTGTTAATTTACCGATATGCCCCCCGGCCTCCATTCCTTCTGCAATAACAGCATCCGCACCGATTTTTTCCATGCGTTTAGCTAGGGCAACACTTGGTACAACAGGAATAACCGTAATACCAGCTTCATGGAAACGTTCCATGTATTTGCTTGGATTTCCTGCGCCTGTTGTAACTACCTTAACCCCTTCCTCGATAACGAGGTCTACAATATCTTCCACAAAGGGAGACAAGAGCATGATGTTGACACCAAAGGGTTTATCAGTCAATGATTTGATTTTATCAATATTTGCCTTGACAACTTCTTTAGGGGCATTCCCCCCACCGATAATCCCTAGTCCTCCAGCCTTGGAAACAGCTCCTGCCAAATCACCATCAGCAACCCAGGCCATTCCTCCTTGGAAAATAGGATAATCAATGTTCAATAATTCTGTAATACGTGTTTTCATAGTGCCTCCATCGTTTCTTGCTTACGTAATAGTTCGATACCGTCATAATTTGACGATCAAACTATTGCCTAAACAAGAGGGAGCGGGTTTCCCTACTCCTTCTATTAATATTCTGTTTATTTTGTTTGCTCTTCAACGTAGGCAACCAAGTCACCAACTGTTTTCAAGTCATCTTCTGCTTCGATTTGGATATCAAAAGCATCTTCGATTTCTGAGATTACTTGGAACAAGTCCAATGAATCTGCGTCCAAATCATCAAAAGTTGATTCAAGTGTTACTTCTGATGCGTCTTTTCCAAGTTCTTCAACGATAATTTCTTGTACTTTTTCAAATACTGCCATGATAGGACTCCTTTAAAATAAATAGTTTTTTTATAACAATGTGTTCACCACATGATTACCTAAATTGTAAGAATGAGCGTGCCCCAGGTCAAGCCTCCACCGAAGCCTGATAAAAGAACAGTCTGGCTACTATCTAAACGGATGAGGCCTTGTTCTACACACTCTGAAAGTAAAATCGGGATACTGGCTGCACTGGTGTTGCCATATTCCATCATATTGGCTGGAAGTTTATCTCGGTTAACACCGATTTTTCTAGCCATTTTATCCAAAATACGGTCATTAGCCTGATGAAGTAGCAGATAATCCAAGTTTGTCGCCTCTATAGGAGATTCATCAATAGTCTGCTTGATAGACTTGGCTACATCCCGAATAGCAAAATCAAAGACCGCGCGCCCATCCATCTTCAAAAATGAATCTGCATTTTCTTGATCTGAAAACGGAGAATGCAAGCCTGAATGTCCATAAGTTAGACACTCGCTACGACTCCCATCACTATTGAGACTCTCAGCCAAAAAATGCTCTTTCTCGCTAGCTTCTAGCAAAACTCCACCAGCACCATCTCCAAACAAAACAGCTGTTGATCGGTCTGACCAATCGACTGCTTTAGAGAGGGTTTCACTACCAATCACCAAGCCCTTTTGAAAGCGACCAGAAGCGATAAACTTTTCAGCAGTTGATAAGGCAAATACAAATCCACTGCAAGCTGCTGTTAGGTCAAAAGCAAAGGCCTTATTAGCACCAATATTGGCTTGGACACGAGCAGCTGTAGAGGGCATCATAGAATCTGGAGTAATAGTAGCTAGAATGATAAAATCCAGCTCTTCTCCTGTGATTTCAGCTTTTGCCATCAGTTTCTGAGCAACCTCTGTAGCCAAATCACTAGTAGATTCTGTTCTTGAAATATGTCTTTGACGTATTCCCGTCCGACTTGAAATCCACTCATCATTGGTATCCATAATCTGAGCCAAATCATGATTTGTAACCACTTGCTCTGGCACATAATGAGCAACCTGGCTTATTTTTGCAAAAGCCATTATCTCAAATCCTCCAAAAATTGATAAAGATTGGTCAAACCTTTGCTCATAACCTCAATTTCTTGCTTACTCATACCATCAATGATTTTTTCAACCATGGCCTTGTGGAAGCGTTTATGTAGCCTATGAACCAAGCGACCTTTCTTTGTCAAATGCAGATGTACCACACGTCGATCATGTTCTGAACGAATGCGTTCAATGTAACCCTTGCGTTCGAGATTATTCAAACTAGTTGTAACTGTCCCAAGAGTCACCATCAACTCTTTTGACACTTGACTTGGTGTCACATCTGGAACTTTTCCAATCACATCAATCGTATGCATTTCTTTGATGGAGATATCCTTGAAACGACTACCCCTCAAGCTAACTTCCTCAATAACGAGGACATTGTTAAATATAGACGTTAAATATTCATTAATTCGTTGGTAGTCCAATCTTTCCTTCCCTCCTTTTCAAAAAAACTTTTAGAATCAAAACATTTGACAAAAGAATTATATCAAAGTTCAAAGAATGGTGCAAGTATTTTTTTATTTTCCTGTAAATTTAGGTCGTCTTCTTTCCGAATGAGCCCGAACTCCTTCTTTGAAATCCTCTGTTTTCGCTAGTGATTCCTGTAGGTTCAGTTCTAAAGCAGCATAATCTTGCCAGTCTTTAAATTGACTCTCCCAAACCAACTTCTTGATGGCAGCATAGGAATTAGCTGACCCGCGTCTCAATTTTTTAAGAAGCTGTTCTCTCGTCTTTTCAAGTTTATCAGCTTCAGAGACCCGATAAACAAGACCCCACTCCAGAGCTTTTTCTGCGGACAAAGCCTCACCTGTCATGGCTAATTGAGCAGCACGCGTCACACCAATACTTCGACTCAAGAGATGAATTCCTCCTGCATCCGGAGCCAAGCCAACTCCAACAAAGGCTTGGATAAATTTAGCCTTATCCGTTGCCAGACAGAAATCTGCAGCAACAGCCATATTTGCTGCGGCACCTGCAACAGCCCCATCAACCTCCATCAAGACAGGTTTAGCAATTTGCTTGATTTTATAAGAAATAGTATTGACCAATTCTGCGATTTTTGTCAATGATGGAATATCATCCTCATCCACCGCCCGCTTCATCTCTACTAAATCTCCCCCAACTGAAAAGACTTTGCCATTCGCGTTGATTAAGACAAAATGCACAGCCGGATCCTCTTCTGCCAAAGTCAGAGCTTCTAAAATCTCCTCACACATAGGAATATGAAAACCATTCGCGACCTCAGGACGATTCAAGGTAAGGATTGCCAAATCCTCTTCAAGCTGATAAATAATGTGTTCCATCTGGACTCCTTTTTATTTTATAAGCAGTTTAAATTATTTTATTTTCAAAGTATATCTTTTTTAGGAGTAGAAAGCAAGAAAAAATCGACTGAAAGTGTCTCAGCCGATTAGAAAGGCTCGCTTTATCCTAGAAATCATCTTATTTTCTTCATTGAAAAAAGCCTTTCTTTCTGCTATAATCGTATAAAATACTTACTTTAGGAGTTCTTATGAAGGTTGTTAAATTTGGAGGTAGCTCTCTTGCCTCTGCTAGTCAATTAGAAAAAGTTTTAAACATCGTCAAAAGCGATTCAGAGCGTCGTTTTGTAGTCGTTTCTGCCCCTGGTAAACGCAATGCTGAAGATACTAAGGTTACAGATGCCTTGATTAAATACTACCGCGATTATGTTGCTGGTAACGATATTAGCAAGAGCCAAAACTGGATTATCGACCGCTATGCCGCTATGGTTAGTGAACTAGGTCTTAAACCAGCTGTGCTAGAAAAAATTTCAAAAAGTATTCGGGCCTTGGCAACTCTTCCTATCGAAGAAAACGAATTTCTCTACGATACTTTCCTAGCAGCGGGTGAAAACAACAATGCCAAATTGATTGCTGCCTATTTTAACCAAAATGGTATTGATGCACGCTATGTGCACCCTCGAGAAGCTGGTATTGTGGTCACAAGTGAACCTGGTCATGCTCGAATCATTCCATCAAGTTATGACAAGATTGAGGAATTGACGAATGCAAATGAAGTCCTGGTCATTCCTGGTTTCTTTGGGGTTACCAAGGAAAATCAAATCTGTACCTTCTCACGTGGAGGCTCTGATATTACAGGTTCTATCATTGCTGCAGGTGTTAAGGCCGACCTCTATGAAAACTTTACGGACGTTGATGGTATCTTTGCAGCCCACCCAGGCATTATCCACCAACCACACTCGATCCCTGAGTTGACCTACCGTGAAATGCGTGAGTTGGCTTATGCAGGATTCTCAGTTCTTCATGACGAAGCTCTTCTTCCTGCCTACCGAGGAAAGATTCCTCTGGTTATCAAGAATACCAACAATCCTGACCATCCAGGTACTCGTATCGTTCTAAAACACAGTAGTGATGAATTCCCAGTTGTGGGAATTGCTGGTGACTCAGGCTTTGTCAGCATTAATATGTCGAAATACCTCATGAACCGTGAGGTTGGATTTGGTCGCAAGGTTCTGCAAATCCTTGAAGATTTTAACATCGGTTGGGAACATATGCCAACAGGCATCGACGATCTTTCAATCATTCTTCGTTCTCGTGAACTAACTCCTATCAAGGAAGAAGAAATCCTTCGTCAGTTGGTTCAAAAGGCTGAAGTAGATCATGCAGAAATCGAACACGACCTTTCAATCATTATGATTGTTGGTGAAAAGATGAAGAGTCATATCGGAGTAACTGCTACTGCAACACGCGCTCTATCTGAAAACAAGATCAACATCCAGATGATGTCTCAAGGTTCTAGTGAAGTTTCTATCATGTTTGTTGTCAATAAAGACCAAGAGAAAGCAGCAATCAAAGCCCTCTACAATGCCTTTTTCGGTGAAAGTAAGGAAGACTAAGCATGGCTCAATCACTTAACAAAACAGTGCTCCTCAATACGACAGGCACCTCCTACCTCTCTATAGCTGGGAAAGTTGGGAAATTTCTTGTCGGAGATCAGGCTCTTGAATTTTACCCAGATGTCAACGTCGAACAATTTATCCAAATTCCTTGGAGCCATATCAACCAGATTGGGGCCAATGTCACTGGGCGAAAAATCAGTCGCCACTTCGAAGTCTTTACAGACAGAGGAAAATTCCTCTTTGCTTCAAAAGACTCAGGTGCCATTCTCAAAATTGCTCGCGAAAAACTAGGCAATGACAAGGTCGTGAAACTTCCGACTCTACTCCAGACCATTGGTCAAAAATTTAAAAATCTATTTGCAAAAAAGTAGAAACTTTAGTATAATCATAGCAACGGATAAGTAGGTTATCTTCTTCTTTCAGAAAGTCTGCGGGTGCTGCGAGCAGATAGGAGGGATAGGTGAAATTCTACCGTTAGTAACAATTACATACACAATCAAGTGCACACCTGTGAAGTTGGATGGAACCGTGGCCCTGCCACTCCAACGCTTTGTCAGGTGTGCTTTTTTCATAAAGGAGTTCTTATGTTAGATATCAAACGTATTCGTACAGACTTTGATGCTGTCGCAGAAAAATTGGCTACACGTGGTGTAGATGCTGCTGTCTTAAACGAGATGAAAGAAATCGATGCTAAACGTCGTGACATTTTGGTCAAGGTTGAAACTCTCAAAGCAGAACGAAACACAGTTTCTGCTGAGATTGCCCAAGCTAAGCGCAACAAGGAAAATGCAGATGACAAGATTGCTGCCATGCAAAATCTATCTGCTGAGGTTAAAACCTTGGATGCTGAATTGGCAGACATCGATGCTAAATTGACAGAATTTACCACTACTCTTCCAAATATTCCAGCTGATAGCGTTCCGGTTGGGGCTGACGAAGATGACAATGTGGAAGTTCGCCGTTGGGGTACTCCACGAGAGTTTGATTTCGAGCCAAAAGCTCACTGGGACCTTGGTGAAGACCTTGATATTCTTGACTGGGAACGAGGTGGTAAAGTGACTGGGGCTCGTTTCCTCTTCTATAAAGGTCTTGGAGCTCGCCTAGAACGTGCTATCTACAACTTTATGCTAGATGAACACGGAAAAGAAGGCTACACTGAAGTCATCACGCCTTACATAGTTAACCACGATTCTATGTTTGGAACTGGTCAATATCCAAAATTCAAGGAAGATACTTTTGAATTGAGCGACAGCAATTATGTCCTTATTCCTACAGCTGAGGTTCCTCTAACAAACTACTACCGTGATGAAATCCTAGACGGCAAAGACCTGCCAATCTACTTCACTGCTATGAGTCCTTCATTCCGTTCTGAGGCTGGTTCAGCTGGCCGTGATACTCGTGGCTTGATTCGTTTGCACCAATTCCACAAGGTTGAAATGGTTAAATTTGCCAAACCAGAAGAATCTTACGAAGAATTGGAAAAAATGACAGCCAACGCTGAAAATATCCTTCAAAAACTTAACCTTCCATACCGTGTCGTTGCTCTCTCTACAGGAGATATGGGCTTCTCAGCTGCTAAAACTTACGACTTGGAAGTTTGGATTCCAGCGCAAAATACCTACCGTGAAATTTCAAGCTGTTCAAACACAGAAGATTTCCAAGCCCGTCGTGCCCAAATCCGTTACCGTGATGAAGCAGACGGCAAGGTGAAACTCCTCCATACCTTGAACGGTTCTGGACTTGCAGTTGGACGTACAGTGGCTGCTATTCTTGAAAACTACCAAAATGAAGATGGTTCTGTGACCATCCCAGAAGCACTTCGTCCATACATGGGTGGAGCTGAGGTCATCAAACCATAAAAAATAAGGTTTAGCTATTTCTAGCTAGACCTTTTTTCGTAACCAAATCAGATAAGCGCCTAATACAAAGAATAAAATAGTTAGGCATATAACGGTTTCAGCCACTACCAGATAATCTAGAAATGGAAGCTTCAATATTCCCTGAGCTATCTTGAGCGAGGTAGCCGTGATAATGGTTGGGAAGGTTAAGGCTGAGAAGGCTGGTTGAAAGCCTTGTTTTAAAATATTAGGTAGACGAGTTAAAACAAAGAAAAAGAAGGATTGAGAAGCCAAAATCATGGCAATCAGGAGCCAAGTCGGTAGGCTGGCTCCTCCAACTCGAACCAGGGAAGCCAAGAGCAGAGAGAAAGGAGCACAGTAGATTCCTTCTTGTCCAAGCATGGCTAGTGGGAGCGGATGTTTCTTTAAATCACTATAAATAAGGGGATAAAGATAGAAGGTCAAGAGAAAACCAAAACTCAGGGTCGCATAGGCAATCTCGATAATGCCTACCAGTGGATAAGTCAAGGCTGCCACTGCTATCCCCACATAGAGAACCGTCCAGCTCGGTGTCGCATTGACTCTCTTACCTGGACAGGCAAATTTGATGGTGAAACCAACAATCAAGGCCAAATCCAAGAGAAATGAAAACCACCAAAGTCCTTGCGCTACCAAAGGGAAATGAGGGAAGACTCGAAAGACATAAGTCGATAAAATCATCCCAGCCATGGGAAAGGTCGCCATTCCTGACAAAAGAGGAGGCTTGGTCAATTCTTGCTTGGTTTCCTTCCAATTAAAGAGATGCAGCATTAGAAAGTAAGTCCACAAAACCAAACCTGTCAGACTCAACAGATGGGACAGAACCGGCAACGTATCTAAAACGAGATTTCCAGCTCCTGCCAAACCTAGCAAACAACCAGAAAATACCAAGGGGAGTTTTTTCATCCTAACCTCCAATAATCATGTTAGTTTCAGTATAACATAAAAGCGCTTAAATGAGGACTTAATACTCATCGAAAATCTCTTCAAACCACGTCAGCTTTATCTGCAACCTCAAAGCTGTGCTTTGAGCAACCTGCGGCTAGCTTCCTAGTTTGCTCTTTGATTTTCATTGAGTATAAAAAAAACGAAGTCCAATTATTTCAGACTTCATTTTTTACTCAGATAATGATTAAGCATAAGGTTGCAATTCTGGGTTAATTGGTGTATTGGCTAGATTGTTGGCATAGTTACATAGGCTTGCTAGGCTGACACCAAGAACCACATCCAAGGCATTTTGTTGGGTGTAGCCTGCTTCTAAAAACTCAGCCAAGGCTTCATCACCTACACGACCCTTGGTATTGATTACCGCCAAGGTAAACTTAGCTAGGGTATCCAATTTGGGATCTGTTTCAATTGGAGTACGATTGCGAAGGGCTTGCAGAAGGTCATCATTCATCTGGATTTGTTTGATTGAAAAGGCGGTGTGACCTGCGACACAGAAGGCACAACCATTGGTCACAGCTGCCGTGATTTGCACCACTTCGCGCTCAACAGGTGTCAGGCTATTGCGACGGTTAATAGCTCCGACAGTACGGTAAGCCTCTAAAGCAGTAGGTGCATTAGCCAAGAGACCGATTAGGTTAGGAATATAGCCATTGTTATCTTTTTCTACTGTTTCAAGAACCTCTTTCACTTCTGCTGGCGCTGATTCTACTGTATGAATTGTAAATGTTGTCATCATAAAACCTCTTTTCATGTTGTTGAAATCTAGTCTATCACAGATTCTATACCGTGTATAATATATATTTTAAATTACACTGATAGAAATTTTTTATGAAAGCAAAAAAATCACACGCGATGTGTGATTTCATTATTTATTAAAATACTTTTTAGTCTCAGCAATAACGACTGGCGATAAAACTAAGAGGGCAATCAAGTTCGGCAGAGCCATCAAGGCATTGACAATATCTGCGATAATCCAAACCATATCCAACTCGATAAATCCTCCCAACAAGACCATGAGTACAAAGACCACACGGTAGAGCCAGATAAAGCGAACCCCAAAGAGAAACTCGAAACAGCGTTCTCCGTAATAGTTCCAACCTAGAATCGTTGTAAAGGCAAAGAGCACAAGGAAGATGGTCAAAAGGGCAGGTCCAAAGTGTGAAAAGACTGTTGAGAAGGCTGACTGAGTCAAGGCAACCCCATTCAAATCACCACTCCAAACACCAGTTACCAAGATGGTTAAACCAGTCAAGGTACAGATAATGAGGGTATCAATAAAGGTTCCTGTCATGGAAATCAAGCCTTGCTCTACTGGTTCATTTGTCTTAGCCGCAGCTGCTGCAATCGGAGCCGAACCCAGACCAGATTCGTTTGAGAACACACCACGCGCAACACCATTTTGAATAGCCATCCGAATGCTAGCACCGGCAAATCCACCTACCGCAGCAACTGGACTAAAAGCGGATGTCAAGATTAAAGCGATTGTAGCAGGTATTTTCCCGATATTAAAGAAAATAACTGTAAGAGTTCCCAAAATATAAATAATAGCCATAAAAGGAACAACAGTAGTTGAAACCTTAGAAATGGACTTGAGTCCTCCAAAGACTGCAATTGCTACAAATACTGACAAGACAAGAGCGGTGATGGCTGGCGAAATAGTTGTTGTATTTTGGATAGATTCTGTAATCGAGTTGACCTGGGTGAAGGTTCCGATTCCCAACAAAGCTACTAGCACACCTGCCAGGGCAAAAAAGATAGCAAGGGGACGCCACTTTTCTCCCATCCCTAGAAGAATATAGTGCATGGGACCTCCCGCTACTGCACCATGATCATCCTTGGTACGGTATTTAATCGCCAAGAGTCCTTCCGCATACTTGGTTGCCATTCCAAAGAAAGCCGCCATCCACATCCAAAAGAGGGCTCCTGGTCCACCGACCTTGATAGCCGTCGCCACCCCGATAATATTTCCCGTACCAACTGTCGCTGCGAGTGCTGTACACAAGGCCGCAAAGCTGGATACATCGCCATGCCCCTTGTCCTTAGTAAAAATAAGCTGGAAAGCCTTGGGCAGACGCAAAACCTGCAAAAGGCCCAGACGGGCAGTTAGGTAAATCCCTGTCCCGACCAATAAAATCAAGAGGGGTGGGCCCCAAGCAAAAGCATCAATTGATTTAAGCAATTCTAACATTTCCTTCTCCTATCTTTTCAACCCCAAAAGAAAGAGCACATGCAAGATACATGTACTCTGGAATGCTTAGATAAATGCCAAAAAGCGGTCTATCCTAGCTCTGTCCTTTTACCTGAGAGTTTGAGCAGTTGCCTGCCTTGCCCCTTCGGTGCCTTTACGGTCTCTCCAGAGTTCCGTCCATTTACAGTCATGGAAAATCAAACGATTCCCCACTTCTATTAAACTTCATTCGGTGTTGGTATTTAATTGATTCTTATTTTACAAAAAATGTTAGCTTTTGTCAATGTGTTTTAAAAAATTCTTATTTGACTTTGTAGAAGAAGGATTGAGCATTCCCATGTGCGTGAGGTGCTTGGTGAATAATCATTCGGTCTCTACTAGTATCAGATGCATCTTCTACAAAATTTGGCTCAGTAACTGTCGGAATAACCACTCCAGCAGGAATCATATCGAGTTGCGCCCTAATAGTTGGAGCTTTATAACTTGTAATTATATATCCATCTTTAAAAATAGCATCATTGATATCCACAAAAAATTCTGCTGGTTCTATTAAGCCATTTTTACTAAAAACTAGATCCTGTCCCCCATTTCCTGTACTCCATCTTCCCTCAATACTAGAAAAATCTCCATTTTTGATGGCGTTTATATCCATTTTCCCTGAAGCTGTTTTGCTAGTTGAAGATGCTGTTGCAGCAAATTTTTCTGTTACAGATTTCCAAGTCAGACTAGATAGATTCATTCGAGCACCTGGACTGACTTCATCCTCTGTCTTAGCTTCTTTAACCTTCTCTAGCTTGTCCCCACTACTATTCAACTTCCAAATGGTATGAATGGTTTGTGGATCTCCTGCGAACGGGTTCCACTGGGTATAAAGCTTCCCATCTTCTAGGAGATAGGCCTTAAAGCGTGTTCCAAGCATCTGCATTTTATTTTCAGCATTGGTGAGGCGAATGACTTTCTGATCTTTGAGTGTAAAAATATCTAAAATCTCACTACCATTTTTCGAAGAGACAATCAATTCATCAATGCCATTTTTGTCCATATCAACCATTGCATAGGTAAAGGCTTGACTGCGTTCTGCCATCCCTGCATAGATATTAGCAGTTGGATTGATGTTATCCTTAACCTCTGACTTATGCTCTAAAATAAATTCATAATCCTTCAAAATACTGTTATATGGACTGTAATCAACGGTTGGTTTAGTCTCTGCCGGACCCTTATCTGCACTTGCCCCTCCAGGAAGTTTATCTGAAACTGACTTCCAGCTTAAGGTCTCTAAAGAAATGGGCGAATCGACCCCCAAATCTGCTAGCTCTTGAGCTTCCTTGGACTTCACCAAGAACTTGCCGTCCTCACTAAATTGATAGTGGGCATAAATGTGACTCGTTGCTGTACCAGCCCCACGATAAAGTAGAGAATTATCTGGCAAAATACCGACTGTCATTCTCTCACCAATCTGGTCTAAACGATTTTCTTGATTGGTCAGACGAATCACCTTTCCATCTTTCAAAGTACGAATATCAAGTAAACTCTTTTCACCACTCTTCATTTCAAGAGCAAGCAAGAGTTCATCTACTCCGTCGTTATTCAAATCTGTCTTGTGGTAAACCACATCTGTGTAGAAACCTTGAGAAGACTTCACTTGACTAGCCAGAGGATTGACCTCCATACCGGTCGGCAAGGTACCTTTAGTTACTTTTTCATAGTCATCGAGAACCTTGTTATATTGGCTGTAATCTATCTCTGGACTCGATGCAGATGTATCTGATGTTGAGTCAGATGGTGTTTCTGCGCTTTTGTTCCAAGGTAAATACTGACAGCCTCCTAGAACTAGTGTCAGTAAAAGCATTGTTGCTAATAAAAACTTTTTCATATTACTCCCTTATCTAAGAGAAAGGAACCAGCCTGTGCTAATTCCTTTCGCTATTTTTATTTTATCAAAATATTGCCTATAAACAAATTATTTCCCGTTTCAATTTATTATAGGCAACTCTAACAAGCTATCGTTCTATTTCACCCACTTACCTGAGCCATCTACTTGGTAGCCATCTGGGGTACTTTCGTTGACTGCCATCTTACCATCTGATTTGAGATAATAGTCACCTACCCATTTATTACGAGCATAGCTTCCTTCTGATGTTAGGTAATAGTAAGAGCTAAAGCTGCTATCATAGACCCATTCGCTCTTAGCCATTTTACCATTTGATTTGAGGTAATAGCTACCTACCCAAGTATTACGGGCATAACTTCCTTCTGATGTTAGGTAGTAATATGAACCATAGTTTTTATCATAAATCCACTCGCTCTTAGCCATGTAGCCACCTGATTTAAGATAGTAGTTACCTGACCAAGCATTTTGAACAAAGTTACCTGAAGCATTTAGGTAGAAATATGAATTGTACTGAACATCAAAAATCCATTGATTAACTACTTTAACACCAGATTTATAGTAAGAAGAACCTGACCAACCAGTCTGAGCTGAGTTAGAGTTAGTGGTTGGTTTTGGAGTTTCAGTCGCTGTTGGTTTTTCTGTTTCTTTAGGAGTTGAAGAGTCTAGAGGATTGACATATTTTTCATCCTTAACAGTGAATGTAGCTGATATACCGCTGAAAATATGCAATGTTTTAGGAGTTAGTTCATCTTCACTATAAAATTTTAGATAATATTCTCCATCAGGCACACTCGAAAAAGTTGTAGAATCTTGTAAAGTACGAGGTACAGACGCAGCATCAAATCTTCTTCCTAAAGCTTCTTTTTTAGTTATTTGTCCAGTTTTTTTATTTATAAGATCTGCTCGTATATACGCATATGAGTTACCAGGTACACTTTGAACTGTCATATCAACATAAATTTTTTCATTTTCTGATCCTGGTGTAATCTTAGATTTCACCTCATGATTCTCGGTACTAGTAATTTCCGCATGCACTGTCTGCGCTGAAAAAGGTAGAACTCCTGCTGTATCAATTGTTGACAATACTCCGACTGTTGAAAGTGCCAAAGCACATACTAATAATTTCTTTTTGTTCATGTTATTCATTTCCTTTATTTTATTTTTAATATTTATTTGTTTAAAAACTATCACTCATCTATCCGACAAAACGATGGTTCTTCACACGAAAGACAACAGATTGTCCATCGTATACCTTGCCATCTTGTCCTTTTCCTTTGATAACAAAGCGATAACTGCCATCTGGAGTGGCACTAAAGAAGTGACGAGTTTGAAAGGCACGTAGACTTGGATTATAGGTCACAGTAAACTGAGTTTGTGTAGAAACTGAACCTGTATTTGCATCAACTAAGGCAAAATCATAGTCTACTTTATAAGATGAAGATGGAGTGCTAGGTAGAGCGATATCGATATAAGTCATAGCATCATTGACATGATAAAGGCTTATTCCTAATGATGTTGCTTGTGAACTGCTTGCTGTATGAGTTCCCTCAGAACTAATCCACTTGCCTGAGCCATCAACTTGATAACCATCTGGTGTACGCTCATTCACTGCCATCTTTCCATTTGACTTGAGATAATAATCACCTACCCAAGTATTACGAGCATAACTGCCTTCTGAAGTTAAGTAATAGTAAGAACTGTAGTTACTGTCATAAATCCACTCACCTTTAGCCATCTTACCGTTTGACTTGAGGTAGTAATCACCCACCCAAGTGTTACGAGCATAGCTACCTTCTGTTGTCAAATAATAGTAGGATTTGTAGTTGTTATCATAAATCCACTCACCTTTAGCCATCTTACCATTTGACTTGAGATAATAGTTGCCCACCCAAGTGTTGCGGGCATAGTAGCCATCTGAGGTTAAGTAATAATAAGCTCCATCGTTCTTATCATAGATCCACTCGCTTTTAGCCATGTATCCACCTGACTTAAGATAGTAAGCACCCTCCCATGCATTTTGAACATAATTACCTAAAGCATCCAGGTAGAAATAGGAATTATAGTTCTTATCGAAAATCCACTTACTAGTAACTTTAGTACCATTTTGGTAGTAGGACGAACCTGACCAGCCATCTTTTTGACTTGTTGTCGATTGGTTAGAAGTCTTTGGAGTTGAAGTAGCTGTTGTCTTACCAGTCAGGTTCTTAACAGCCTCTTTAAACTCTTCTACAGTCCCCTTCCACTCTATGTAATTGGCACCAGACTTATTCTCATTAGCTATATAATTACGAGCAGATTCTTCGAAATAAGATAATTCTGGAGTGGTTTTTGTAGCCCAAATAATGGGACGATTAGCAGTACCTCTCCAATTTTTAAATACTTCTGAACCCTTCGGAACAAGAATATAGTATTTTGCAGATGGATTAATAGTCTGGGTGTCAGCCTGCACCGTTTGTACTGAAAAAGGTAGAACTCCTGCTGTGTCTACAAGAGTGACCAGACCAAATGTTGCAGCCGCTAGGCTGGTTACTAAAACTGTTTTTGACTTCATTATCAAAAACCTCCTTTAAATTTTTATTATTTACACTTACAGTAAGGGATGGACTCTGCTATATTTATGAAAAGAGTATCTATGTTTACCTTTGCTTGGTTTTCAAACTAACTTTTTTATCTATTTATAATTACTAAGAGACTTCAAAAGTTTCCCCGCAATTTTCACAGGTTAGTGAAGAACCAACCACACCTTCTGTTGGTGCATCACATGTTGGACAGTAGACTCGTTTAGCAGATAAGCGATAATCTGTTTCTTTGCTGATCTTTTGTCCTTCACTTTGAATAACATCTTCATCACGATTCTCATATTCTAAAACTGTTTTTAAACTTTTTTCATATTTCTTCATAGTAGGTGTCTTCATCAAAACAAAGAAAGATATGACTAAGAAGAAAACAAAAGCAGAAAAAACAATCAAATATATAGGAGAGACATAGTTTATAAATTTATCTGGAGAAGATGTAAAATATAAATAGAATTGAACACCCAAGTAGACATTAATAACAAATAGTATTGGATAAATTAACTTAGTAATGATTAAACGATGACGCCTCATTTAATTCTCCTCCCTAGATAGCCATGCTCCACAATGCCCACAATCTTTTCCCTTACCTAATTCAAGAATATTATAGCTACTGCAAGATGGACAAATAACCGCATAAGAATATTCTGTGATATTATGTCTTTCAAAAATCCGATGTAAATTTTTAATTTCCTTCCGTTTCTTAATCTCTTCGTCTCGTTTGGACTCCTGATAAGTCATTACTAAGACCGTTACTAAACAAACAAGGTATGTCACGATAATGAGAATAAAGCTTAATAATTTATTCGATGATGCAGTTGTTGAAACACCGACTGTCAAAATAGCTGTAGGTAAGGTTGCGTAATATTTTAAATTTTCAAAGGTGAAACATTCCTCAATATTTTCTGCTATAGAACTTCCACGAGGTCTGATACATAACAATAATAGGGCAAAAATGATATAGATAATATTTGGAACAGAATAGATGATTATGAGTAGAGACATCAAGGGTGTATAAGTTAAAACTCTCTCCTCTGTCCATTCTAGTAAACGAAAAATAAAGAGAGGAATTCCAATAAATATACCAATACTAGTGAAACTTACAATGGAAAAAAATATTCCCGCATCTGCTTCTGCTCCAATATTTGTAGTAAAAATCATATTGAAAACAAAAAATACCAGTTGAAGGAAAAACCACTTAATAAAAACTCCCAATACTCTCCAGCTAGTTTCTAAAAAACTTTCAACCTCTCCCTCATAGTATATGTTATTTTCATTATCGTATAAATTATACATTCCATCAAGGGAATCCTTATACGATTCTTCTCCATTATATACATCATCTAAAGCTTTTGCTTTTATTTTGATATTTTCTAAAACTCCACAACTATAATAAACAAAAGCAGATAAAACCAAGGACAAGGAAGTAAATATAAGTGGTGATGAACGTAAAAACCTTATAGTATCGAATCCATTAAATCCCCAAGATGTGAGAATAACAAATAGCATCGTACTCGTTAAGCCGATAAAGTATAAACTAAAAAATCTAAATATTTGATACATCAATAACCTCCCTTTTTAGGTTTAAAAACATCCTCTACGTTTTCTGAGAAAGCTTCTGCTCGTCCTTTACGATAGTGACTATCCGCTGCTGTTAAAGAAGCTATAATAGCCACCAAAGCGATTGCTAGTACTTCAATAATCCAAAACAGAAAACTTGGCAAAATCTGTACTAGAGGCATCATGAAAATTTGCCCAAGTACCCAAATAGCAGTAACTACATTGATTGGTAGCCAATCTGTAAATTGACGCTTGATAACCATTGGTAGGAAAAAAACAAACTCTGCAATGACTAAAAATCCCAAGGCAACATAGTATAAAGAAATAGATAGATGCGGAATTAACAATCCTAAAATAATTGTAGTAATGATGGTCACAGAACCAGCTACATAAATCCAAATATTTTTACTCATATTTTTCTCCTATCTTGCCTGACCACAATTGGAACAGAACTTAGCCCCCTCTAAAAATGCTGTCCCACACTGACTACAAAACTTAGCTAAACCGATTTCTTCATTTGAAGCTGACTGATTCTGATTTGGCTGTTTATCTGATGATAGCGCATTTCCCAGAGTTCCCATCAAATTACCAAATTGGGCTCCCAATCCAAGTCCCATCGATATCCCCATTCCAGCTCCCATTAGATTCCCAGCAGATCCTTCATTTTGTGCTGCTTCTTCTAAAACATCAAATTTACGCTCTTCTTGGTAAGTGTAACCTTCAATGTCACGACCTGCACGTTTACCTTTGGAAGTTAAAACTCTTTGATGATATTCAAAGATGTCCTTATAACCTTGACTATCTTGATTCACCTTCAAGGCTTCAATGTTAAATTCTTCAACACTAATCCCATATTTAGAAAAATGATTGGATAAAATTTTTGATAATTCAAGAGCTATATCATAGGTGTGCTTTTCAATATCAATAACTGCAATCTTATTGTTATAAACCACCTGAGAAACAGCTGAATTGATAATTCCTATAGCAGCTTGTCTAAAGCGTTTTTGAAAGACGTCAGCTGTAATCATATCTGGATGGCTTGGCATAAACTCTAAGATAAAAGCTTCCAAATCTACAATTCTTGGAATAAAGTTTCCATACGATTTTAGCTCAACAGGAATTTGACTTTCTGGATCTCTAACCAATATCGGTGACGGAGTTCCCCATCCAATTGGTTGTAAATCGTACATATTAACAAACCAAAGGAAGGAAGAATCTGGTGATACACCCCCACTAACAAAGGATTTCAGCCCAGTCAGAAACTGAGTATTGTTCCCATCAATCTTATGTTTACCTTCCTCATAACTTTCAACAGCTCGACCATTCGAAAAGAAAACAGCTCGTTGACCAGGATTAACAATCAAAGTTGTTCCTGGTTTCATATTTTTATTAGGATGTCGCCAAGCTAGTACATTCCTAGTATCTTCTCCTTCATACCGAACAACTTCAAATATATTTAATGCCATATTTATCTCCTTTTCATAACAACTTGTTTAGTAACGCTCTATTATTTCGTAGAGGCATTTAACAAATTATAATTATAAGTAATCTCCTTTTAAATCTTATTGTTTACGGTTACAGTATAGCATGCTATTTACCTTATTTACTAAAAGCGTATCTATATTTACCTTTATTGAACAATTACCCCCCCCCCCCCCCCGAAAAAGCGTAACTATAATTACTTTTTTCTAAAAATTCCCTTAAAAACTGGTAGAATTATGATAGAATGGAAAAAAGGACTTGAGGAGATTTAGGATGCAAGATGAAAGTGTGTATGGATTAGTCTATAAGGCTATTCGTGAGGAAAGAGGGTTTACACAGAAGGAAGCTGCTGGAACTACAGTGACTCCTCATTTTTTACGTCAGTTTGAGCAAGGGAAATCTCGGATAACCATTCAAAAATTTGAAGAGATTCTTTCTAATATTGGAATTGATAAAGAGACCTTTGATAGTCTTAAAACGCAGATGTTTCCAACTGAATTTCATAAATTACAGGCTCAAGTTGCTGATTTGGCTTATAAGCGTGAATTTAAAAAGATCATTAGCTTGATTAATCAGCCCTTGGAAAATCCTGGAATCGCTGAACACTATGTGATTGCCAATCGTGTAGTCAATAAATTTGCTATCGCAAACATCATCGGCGATTCTTTTCTGACTCCAAAAGATTATCAAGAACTAGAATATATCAAGAACTATCTCAGTGAATTGGACGACTGGAATAAAATTGAGGTGAATATCTTTTCATCTATCTTGCCTCACTTTTCAATCGAATTTTTAGATTATAGGCTCTACCACTTATTAGATACTCTAAAAAAACAGACTGAATACCATTCAATCCGTACTTCTGACTATTATATTGCCTGCTTAAGAACTGCTATCAAGCATTACTCTGTTAATGGCTACTATGATAAAGCTGAAAATCTAGCGTTGAAGACCCTGGAAGTGATTAATACTTTCCCTCTACTGAGTACCAAGATGACAGAGATGATTAGTCTTTCTATGGAACGAGCTAATAATTTTCTCAGACAAGACGATGTCAGAGGTCTAGAACTTGCTAAGCATATCTTTGCCAGTCTTGATAACTTTGAAAAAATCTATCCAAATCAACTTCTGACTCGAATGAGAGAGGATTTCTTTGTTACTGTCACACAACTCAATCACACTGGACAACCTTTAGATATATAATCTAGAAATCAAAAAAGCTTGAGGAACCACATATTTCCTCAGGCTTTTCTTATCCTTTAAAGGTCACAATAGTTGCGCCACTCCCTCCAGCATTTTGTGGGGCATAGCCGAAACTCTTGACATGTTTGTTTCTTTGTAGGTATTTGGTAACACCTTCACGGATGACTCCTGTACCGATACCGTGGATGATATCAACTTGAGCCATATTATTAAGCAAGGCTTGGTCGATAAAGGCATCTAGCTCATTCATAGCCTCTTCATAGCGTTTGCCTCGAAGGTCCAGTCTGGCTTGTGGGCCACGACCAGAAGTTCGTTTCACGACATTGACCTGTTTCTTCTTGACTTGCTTTTCGTGCTGGGCTTGAACAAGGTCAAATTCTTTCTCTTCTAAAGTCATCTTAATCAAGCCGACTTGAGCTTCCCAGCGGCCGTCCTTGAGTTGTCTGGTCAAGGTACCACGCTGGCCATAACTGAGAACCACGATATCATCGCCCACCTTAGGAGCTCGTTTTTTCTTGGCCTTTTGAAGGACCTTATTTTTAGATAAATCTACTTTTTCAGGAGCCAATTTTTTCAGCTTGGCCTTGGCTTCAATGATTTCATGGGGTTTGAGTTGAGATTTGCTGTGGAGATTTTTGAGAATCTGGTCACTCTCACTTAGAGCCATGTCCACAATCTCAGCAGCCTGTTCACGCGCCTTATTAAGCTCGGTTTCCTTTTCACGATTGAGCTCGTTGTAAAGTTTTTTGAGAGCACGGTTCATCTTGAGATTTTCTTGCTCCACCTCACGGATATTGTCCAAGCGTTTGCGACTTTCCAGTGTCTGCTCTTCCAGTTGTTCAATGATTCGGTTGACATCATTGTCCTGATCGACCTGCTGGCTGGCATCCCCCACGATAACCTCAGATAGTCCTAAACGTTTAGCGATTTCGAAGGCATTGCTTCGGCCAGGAACACCCTGCATAAAGCGATAGGTCGGGCGAAGAGTTGCAGTATCAAACTCCATGCTGGCATTTTGCACAAAGGCTGTCTCAATACCATAGGCCTTAAGTTCTGGATAGTGGGTCGTAGCCATGGTCTTGACTTGACGTAGGCGAAGGTCCTCCAGAATAGCCATAGCGAGGGCGGCTCCCTCTTGAGGGTCGGTACCAGCCCCCAACTCATCCAAGAGTAGGAGTGAATGTTGGTTGACCTTGCCAAGAATATCCACAATATTAGTCATGTGGCTAGAGAAGGTAGACAAACTCTGCTCAATAGACTGCTCATCGCCAATATCGGCAAAGATTTCTTCAAAGATACCAACACGACTTCCCTTGTCTGCTAAAATCGGCAAACCAGACTGGGCCATAACCTGTGTCAAACCCAGAGTTTTGAGCATGATGGTCTTCCCACCTGTATTGGGGCCTGTAATGACAATAGCTGTTAAATCTTGACCAAAATGGACATCATTTGCAACGGCATTTTTGACCAATGGATGGCAGACATGGAGCAGTTGAATCTCCTGATTTTCTGATAGCTTAGGAACAACTGCTTGCCTTTCTTGGATAAAGCGGACCTTGGCACGAATCAAGTCCAGATGGCCGATAATCCAAGCATCATTGGCAATTTCAGCCGCATGAGGGCGGACACGTTCAGAAATTTCTTGGAGAATGCGAAGCATTTCATAGCGCTCATCTGCTCGCAGACTAGCAATTTCTTCGCTCAGTTTGACTACTTCACGGGGTTCGATGTAGACAGTATTTCCACTAGCAGAAATATCATGAACGACACCTGTAATCTTATTGCGATAGGTGTTTTTGACTGGTAAAACCTGACGGCCATTTCTGCTGGCAACGATTCCTTCCGTCAACATCTGCGCTTTCTGCTTGAGCAGGTCTTGTAAAACATCGCGTACCTGACTCTCGCTATCATGGATTTTTCGACGGATGCGCGCCAATTCTTCACTGGCAAAATTTTCAATGAAACCTGCATCATTAAAGGCTTGGAGATTTCCTTGTAATTGTGGAAAATCATGTAATTTCTCAAACCAAAGGGCTAATTCTTCCAAGCTGACATTTTCCAGATTGGCATAAAAACTTTGCAGTTCTCTGCTAGCAAGAAGCACGCGCTTCAAGAGTAGGAACTCCTCAATATTGAGGTCTGCTCCCATCTCCAACCGCTTGCAGACTCCTGAAATTTCCTTGGTTGCGAGAATGGTAAAATGTGGTTGCTCGACGAAAAGAGCCTGCATTTCCTTCATCTCAGCAAAAGCCTGTTTGATTTTATCTGCTTTGGCAGTAGGAACCAGCTGTCTCAATTGCTCCAAGCCCTGCTCGGTCAACAAATGGGGTTCAAACAAGGCCTTGACCTTATTGAACTCTAATGTTTCTAATATTTTCTTATTCATCTTTATTTCCTTGTCTTTGAATGTCTAGGTGTGGTAGCTTTTTACATTCTGATAGATTCGAGTCAAATCTGTAAACAAAGGGCGAGGAAAACTCCTGCCCTTTTTATCCGATTAAATTTGTCACCCAGATTTGTTTGAGCCAACTAGTTGTTACTGGTATGCTCTGGATGATGTGTTTTGCGACGATACTTTTTTCAAGAGGATTTTGAATAGCTGCCATGGGAATGGTTGCCAAGATAGTCAAGGCCATTTGCAAGACAAATAAGGTCACCAACATGGACAAAATACCTGCTGAAACTTGGAACAACTTACCACCCAGTTTTTTACTAGGAATCAAGTGTAAGAGGAGACCAAGCAAACGACCGATGCTATAGACAATCCCAAATACAAGCAAATAGCCGATCCCTGCGTAAAAGACCTTATCCAACTGAAAGAGTTGATCCGATGGGAAAAAGAAAGTTCCCTGACCTTCCTGCGGATTTGCATAAGGGACCAGCAAATGAAATTGCTCTCCTAGCCCCTTATAAAACTGGCCAGCCACAAAAGCTGATGCCATGGCTGAAATCAGGTAATAAACCTGTAAGAGCAGGCCTCTCCGATAGCCGATATAAAATCCCCAAGCCAAGACCAATATAAGAAAGAGTGAAATCATAAGGAATCCTCAATCTTGCTCTGTTCTTGCTTGCAAGTCACAAGCTTGTGACGGAGTTCTTCTAATTCTTGCTCCTTATCGTCAAATTCAATCTCACGGCTGAGTTGAGTTGACAAACAGTTGACTGCCAACAAAAGAGCAATCGTTTCATCATCTGCACTAGGCATTTGTTCTTTAATTGCTTGGTATTTTTCTGTCGCAACCTTGGCGATTTCCTCCATAAAAAGGTTATCATGCTCGGTTGTCAAGGTTAATGATTTTTTCCCGAATGTAAATTTGAATCGATTTAGATTTGCCATAAAATTCACCTCACGATATTATACCAAAATTCGCTAATTTTGTCAGTTTTTACAAATTTATCTGCTTTTATGGTACAATAGAAACTATGGCAAGTATAACACTCACACCAAGCGAAAAGGAGATTCAGGCTTTTCTTGAACACTATCAAACCAGTCTGGCTCCCAGTAAAAACCCCTATATTCGCTATTTTTTGAAACTGCCTCAAGCAACCGTTTCTATCTATACTTCTGGAAAGGTCTTGCTTCAGGGTGAAGGAGCTGAGAAATACGCTCGTTTCTTTGGCTATCAAGTTGTAGGGCAAACCAGCGGACAAAATCTCCCTTTGATTGGGACGGATGAGGTTGGAAATGGTTCCTACTTTGGTGGACTTGCAGTTGTGGCTTCCTTTGTCACACCTGACCAGCATGACTTCTTGCGAAAACTAGGTGTGGGGGATTCCAAGACACTGACCGACCAAAAGATCCGTCAGATTGCCCCTATCCTCAAAGAAAAAATCCAGCACCAGGCACTGCTTCTCTCACCAAGCAAGTACAACGAGGTCATCGGAGACCGCTACAACGCTGCTTCGGTTAAGGTAGCCCTCCATAATCAGGCTATCTATCTCCTCCTTCAAAAAGGTGTTCAGCCTGAGAAAATTGTGATTGATGCCTTTACCAGCGCTAAAAATTACGACAAATACTTGGCACAAGAGGCCAATCGTTTCAGCAATCCTATCAGACTAGAAGAAAAGGCTGAGGGCAAATACTTGGCTGTCGCAGTTTCTTCTATCATTGCGCGTGATCTCTTTCTAGAAAATCTTGAAAATCTGGAACGAGAGCTGGGCTATCAACTTCCAAGTGGAGCTGGAACGGCTTCTGATAAGGTGGCTAGCCAGATTTTACAAGCCTATGGTATGCAGGGACTTAACTTCTGCGCTAAACTGCACTTTAAAAATACTGAAAAAGCGAAAAAACGCTTAGAAAGGTAAGTTATGAATTCATTTAAAAATTTCTTAAAAGAGTGGGGATTATTCCTCCTGATTCTGTCATTATTAGCTTTAAGCCGTATCTTTTTTTGGAGCAATGTCCGTGTAGAAGGACATTCCATGGATCCAACTCTAGCGGATGGTGAAATCCTCTTCGTTGTAAAACACCTTCCTATTGACCGATTTGATATCGTGGTGGCCCATGAGGAAGATGGCAATAAGGACATTGTCAAACGTGTCATCGGAATGCCTGGCGATACTATCCGTTACGAAAACGATAAACTTTACATCAATGATAAAGAGACGGATGAGCCTTACCTAGCTGACTACATCAAACGTTTCAAGGATGATAAACTCCAAAGCACATACTCAGGCAAGGGCTTTGAAGGAAATAAAGGAACTTTCTTTAGAAGCATCGCTCAAAAGGCCCAAGCCTTTACAGTTGATGTCAACTACAACACCAACTTTAGCTTTACTGTCCCAGAAGGAGAATACCTTCTCCTTGGAGACGACCGCTTGGTTTCGAGCGACAGCCGCCACGTAGGTACCTTTAAAGCAAAAGATATCACAGGGGAAGCTAAATTCCGCTTCTGGCCAATCACCCGTATCGGAACATTTTAAGAAACCTAAGAGGCCGAGAAGCAAGAATCTCAGCCTCTTCTTCTATCGTGAGAAGTAATTGTTAACTTTCTAACTTACTAAAACAACCCCAACTCTCACCTATTCATGCAAAGGAATTTTATGGAAGTTTATTTTTCAGGAACCATTGAACGGATTATTTTTGAAAATCCTAGCAATTTTTATCGTATCCTCCTCCTAGAAATCGACGATACGGACGCAGAGGAGTTTGATGATTTTGAAATCATTGTCACCGGTACCATGGCTGATGTGATTGAGGGAGAAGACTATACTTTTTGGGGACAAATTGTCCAGCACTCCAAGTATGGGGAACAACTGCAAATCAGCCGGTATGAACGAGCAAAACCAACTAGCAAGGGGCTGGTTAAGTACTTTTCAAGTAGCCATTTCAAAGGGATTGGTCTCAAGACAGCTCAGAAAATCGTGGATACCTATGGCGAAAATACCATTGACGAAATTCTGCAACACCCAGAAAAGCTAGAAGGCATCGCAGGACTCTCTGCCAAAAATCGCGAGGCTTTCGTCTCCACTCTCCGCCTCAACTACGGAACAGAGATGGTCTTGGCCAAACTAGCCAACTACGGCATTCCCAATAAACTAGCCTTCCAGATTCAAGACTTTTACAAGGAAGAAACCCTTGATGTAGTTGAAAATTATCCCTACCAGCTGGTCGAGGATATCAAGGGTTTAGGCTTTACTATTGCTGACCAATTAGCGGAGGAACTAGGCATCGAAAGTCAGGCTCCTGAACGCTTCCGGGCCGGTCTAGTTCACAGTCTTTTTCAGGCCTGTATGGAAACAGGGGATACCTATGTTGAAGCACGAGATCTGCTAGAACAAACCCTTACTCTCCTTGAATCTTCCCGCCCCGTGGAACTGGATCCCAGCCAAGTGGCCCAAGAACTCTCCTACCTGATTGAAGAAGACAAGGTTCAGCAGATTGATACCAAAATCTTTGACAATAGCCTCTTTTTCGCTGAGGAAGGCATCCGCAGTCACTTGGTCCGTATCCTTGAAAAAGGAAAACAGAAGAGTCATGATTTAAAAACCATTCAAAAACATATCGCTACTGTCGAAGAAGATTTGGAGATTGAGTATGATAGTATTCAAAAACAAGCTATCTGCGACGCTATCCAGAACAAGGTCTTTATTCTGACAGGTGGACCTGGTACTGGTAAGACAACGGTTATCAATGGTATCATCGCTGTTTACGCCCTTTTAGAAGGACTTGACCTCAAGAAAAAAAGCAATCTGCCGATTCTTCTTGCTGCTCCAACTGGACGAGCAGCTCGCCGCATGAATGAATTGACAGGTTTGCCTAGCGCGACCATACACCGTCATTTAGGAATGACAGGTGACGATGATACCAGCCATCTTGAAGATTATCTGGATGCCGACTTTATCATCGTAGATGAATTTTCTATGGTAGATACTTGGCTGGCCAATCAACTCTTCTCCAATATCTCTTCTAACAGTAAAATTCTCATCGTGGGGGATAGCGATCAGCTACCGTCTGTCAGTCCTGGACAGGTTCTAGCGGATCTGCTTCATATTCCCTTGATTCCTCAGAGTCGCTTGGAAAAAATTTACAGGCAAAGCGAAGAATCAACCATCGTCACCCTAGCTAGTCAAATTCGACAGGGCATCTTGCCAGCTGATTTCACCCAGAAAAAAGCAGACCGTTCCTACTTTGAAATTGCTAGTGGCCATATTCCTGCTACTATTGAAAAAATCTTAGGTGCTGCCCTCAGAAGTGGTATTCCTGCCCGTGATATCCAAGTTCTGGCTCCCATGTACCGAGGGACGGCAGGGATTGATGCCATCAACCAGCTCATGCAAGACCTCCTGAATCCACCACAAAAAGACCAACTCAGTTTTGAAGCTCCCCAGTGCCACTATCGCAAGGGCGACAAGGTCATTCATCTGGTCAATGATGCTGAAATCAATGTCTTTAATGGAGATTTAGGAGTCATCACAGACCTGATTCCTGGTAAATACACCGAGTCGAAACAAGACGAGATTGTCATTGATTTTGATGGCAATGAGGTCTCTTACCCACGTAACGAATGGTACAAGATTCGCCTGGCCTATGCCATGAGCATCCATAAATCACAGGGAAGTGAGTTCCCTGTTGTCATCTTACCTATCACTAGTGCTAGTAGGCGTATGCTGGAGCGCAATCTCATCTATACAGCCATTACACGCGCCAAAAGCAAGCTTATCTTACTAGGCGAATTACAGGCCTTCGACTATGCCACCCAACACATCGGAACTGCCCGGAAAACCTATCTGATTGAACGCTTCAGTGATTTATTGGAGAACGTTGAAGAAAAGCAACCAGCTGTCTCTGAAACTGCCACATCAAGTGCCTCTGAACAATCCTACATCCTGACAGAAGAAAACTGGAACAGCATCCCCGCCATGATTGGGATTACAGACGCAGACCTCAAAGAGATTTTTGGAAAATAGTGCACAAGAAAACCCACCAATTCAGGTGGGTTTTTTGTTTATTAATACTCAATGAAAATCAAAGAGCAAACTAGGAAGCTAGCCGCAAGCTGTACTTGAGTACGGTAAGGCGACGCTGACGTGGTTTGAAGAGATTTTCGAAGAGTATAAGATTATTTAACTGTTGCTGTGCTTGTGATCAATTCAACAGCTTTTTTAATTGTGATGTCGTGTTTCAACATATCAGCTGAAAGCAAGCTTTGTACTTGTGCAACTTCCATGTTGTAGTCTGCAGCCAATTGCTCGATTTCTTTTTGGATTTCTTCTTCTGAAGCATCAAATCCTTCAGCTTTCGCAACTGCTTCGATAACAAGGTTAGTCTTAGTACGTGACTCAGCTTCTCCCTCGTATTGTTTGTGAAGGTCTTCTTGAGTAGTTCCAGTGATTTGGAAGTACATGTCAGGATTGATACCTTGACGTTGCAAGTTTCCAAGGAATTCATTTACTGAACGGTGAACTTCTTCGTGAATCATTTCTTCTGGAAGTTCTACGATTTCAGCGTTTTCTACAGCTTTATCAATTGCTGCACCTTCAACTGCATCTTTGTAAGCTTCTTCTTTAGCTGCAGCCAATTCCTTGCGGTATTTTTCTTTCAATTCAGCAAGTGTTTCAACTTCTTCGTCGATGTCTTTTGCAAGCTCATCGTCAAGAGCTGGAACTTCTTTTGCTTTTACTTCGTGGATAGTTGTTACGAATTTAGCTTCTTTACCTGCAAGGTCTTCTGCTTGGTAGTCTTCTGGGAATGTTACGATAACATCAACAGTTTCACCAGCTGAGTGACCTACCAATTGGTCTTCGAAACCTGGGATGAATTGACCTGAACCAAGTCCAAGTGAGAAGTTTTCACCTTTTCCGCCATCAAATTCAACACCGTCAATAGAACCAACGAAGTCGATGACAACAGTGTCGCCGTTTTCAGCAGCAGCTTCTTTGATAACCAATTCAGCCAAGTTGTTGCGTTCGCGTTCGATACGCTCTTCAACGTCAGCGTCAGTTACTTCTTTTTCTACATCAACTGATACTTCAAGGTTTTTGTAGTCACCCAATTTTACTTCAGGTTTTGTAACAACTTCAGCAGTGATAACCCAGTCTTGACCTTTTTCCATTGAAGTTACGTCAATTTTTGGTTGAGCAACGACTTCAAGACCAGCTTCTTTTACAGCTGCTTCATAAGCATTTGGCAAAAGAGCGTTCATAACATCTTGGTAAAGTGACTCTTCACCAAATTTTTTGTCGAAGATAGGGCGTGGAAGGTGACCTTTACGGAAACCTGGAACATTAAGAGATTTCTTCACTGAGTTGAAGACACGGTCCAATTCTGGTTTGATTTGGTCTTGAGAGATAGTGAAAGTCAAGACACCACGGTTTGTTTCTTTGTTTTCAAATGATACAGACATTCTGTCATTTCTCCTTAAAATTTTTTAAATACAGTCTATTATAACATAAATGGGCGACTTTTTTCAAGTAATGAATGCGCTTTTCAATCCTGCTGGAAGTATGGTTTCTTCTTAATTTTCTTTAGAATTCAAATATAATCTTATAAAAGGTATTCAGTAGTGGCTGATTACAGTTAAAAAACGAATCGCCCATACATCCCTCATTAGGCGATTCGTTTTGTATTATTTAACCACAAGAACCTTGTAATATTCATACTTATTTGGCTGTGTAATCTTAATTTTTTGACCATAGAAACCATCGATTTCTTTGTCAAAATAATCTGAAAATCTTGATGGCAAGCGTTTCATCTTAAGAACCTCACCAGATTGGTCTGCATATACAAGGAAATGATAGTGGGTTGTAGACATACCGTCATCAATCAATACAAAGTAACCTGTTTTAAGCTTACCTTGTCCATTATCTAAATGGTATAGTTTATTGTTATTGATTGTGAAGTTAGTAGATGGAAGTCTAAGTCGTACACCTGGGTCTTCTAGATAAAGATCATTGCCAACTTTTTTGATTTCTGATCTAGTTGTCATCTCTGGAAGTGGTGTCACTCTACGACCATCTGCTCCAAAATAATATCGACCTGGTAGATTTTGGAAATTTCGAATAACAGCTTTAGGATCAATTTCTTGTCCTTCTTCTTTATTATCCACTAAAGCCAACATCGTATTGGAAACTTGATCCCCATATTTGTCGGAAAACTTCTTGAACTCAGGTTTGATATACCAAGTGTTTTTATCCACGATAACATCAGTAAAGTTATTTCCGTCAAATTTTGCTGTAATCAGATATTCATATCCATCACCTAAACGAACAATGTCACCATTTTTATAAGGGCTATTTCGTAAAGTGAACATATGGCCATCCTTGCCGAGAATATAGCCTGTCCCATCACTAGAATTTACAACTCTATCAGAGGCCATTGCACCTGATTGTTCAAAATAATACCAATTACCACCTATGAACACCCAACCTGTCATCATAGAACCACTAAAATGAAGATAGTACCATGTAGATCCTTCTTTGTACCAACCTGTACGCATGGCGCCACTATCTGCTAGTGAGTACCATGTGTTACCTTCCTTGTACCAGCCAGTACGCATAGCGCCACTATCTGCTAGTGAATACCATGTATTGCCTTCTTTGAGCCAACCTGTCTGCATTTTACCAGCGCTATCGAAGTGGTACCAAGAACCAGCATTTTGTACCCATTTATCCTTAGCTAGACTGCCATCTTGTGAAAGATTCCAGTCAGCACCATTTTTAACCCAAGTATCTGCAGCCTGTGCTTGGTTGATAGATAAAAGCAGACCAGCACCTATAAGCAAACCAAGAGTGAATAGTTTAGATTTTTTCATAGTTATTTCCTCCTGTTCTATAGTGAAATGAACATGACTTCCTAGTAAACAAAACTGTTCGCTTTTTTCTTTTTACTATGTCAGATAGTTTATTTCACAACAGAAACATTTCCTGTTGAACTGTCATATCTAACAGTTTCTCCATAAAAACCGGAAATTCCTTTTTCAATATAATCACGGAAATCATTAGGCAAAACTTTCATCTTCACGATTTCACCAGATTCATCTGCATAGCCCAAAATATGGTGATCTTTAGATAATAATCCGTCCATAAACATTGTAAAATATCCAGTTACAAGTTTACCATTATCATCATTGGCACCTCTTAGATAAAGTTTATTGTCATTAATTGTCAATCCAGATGAATCTAGACTAATAACTGGACTTGAGTTTTTAAGATAAAGTTCAGACCCAACTTTTTGAATAGGGAAGTGAGTAGTGAATTCTGGTAGATTCGCAACCTTACGTCCATCTGCTCCAAAGTAATACTTATTTGGTAAGTTTTGGAAATTCTTTATGACAGCTTTAGGATCAATTTCTTCCCCTGGTTTTTTATTATCAGTAATTGCATCTAAAGTATTTCGTTTTATATCGCCAATCTTTTGATAAGAAAAACGTTCAACAATAGGTTTGATATACCAGGCATTCTTTTCGATAACAACTCCATCTTTCTTATGAACAAGGTGATAGTCATAACCATCAGACAAAGTAACGATATCTGTAATAACTGTATCATCAAAAGGATCTTGTTCAACCTGACTAGGGAGTTTGGTTAACATATAACCATCCTTACCAATGACATAACTTTCCCCATCACTGGCTGGAACAGCTCTATCTGCGACCATTGCACCTGATTTTTCAAAGTAAGACCATTGACCATTTGCAGTTGCCCATCCTGTTGCCATAGCGCCACTGCCTTTTAGGTAGTACCAAGTAGACCCTTCTTTGTACCAACCTGTGCGCATAGCACCACTATCTGCTAGTGAGTACCATGTGTTACCTTCCTTGTACCATCCAGTACGCATAGCCCCGCTATCTGCTAGTGAGTACCAGGTATTGCTGTCTTTGAGCCAGCCCGTCTGCATTTTACCAGAACCATCGAAGTGATACCAAGAACCAGCGTTTTGTACCCATTTATTTTTAGCGAGACTGCCATCTTGAGAAAGATTCCAGTCAGAACCATTTTTAACCCAAGTATCTGCAGCCTGTGCTTGGTTGATAGATAAAAGTAGACCAGCACCTGCAAGTAAACCAAGTGTAAGTAGTTTAGATTTTTTCATAGCTATTTCCTCCTGTTCTATAGTGAAATGAACATGACTTCCTAGTAAACGAAACTGTTCGCTTTTTTCTTTTTGCTATGTCAGATAGTTTATTTCACAACAGAAACATTTCCTGTCTTACTATCGATTTTAACAGTTTGACCGTAGAAACCGTCAATTTCTTTATTAAGATAATCTGAAATTCCTGTTGGCAATCGTTTCATTTTAAGAATTTCACCAGATTGGTCTGCATAAACAAGAATATGATAGTGATGATAGCTTGGTCTATCATCAATCAATGCAAAATAACCTGTTTTGAGTTTGTCATTAGCACCATCTAAGTAATATAGTTTATTATTATTGATTGTGAAGCTGGTAGCTCCAAGAAAAAGTCGTGCACCTGGATTTTCTAGATAGACATCATTTCCAACTTTTTTAATCTCTGAATAGGTAGTCATTTCTGGTAAATTTGTTACTCGACGACCATCTGCCCCAAAGTAATACCTGTTTGGTAAGTTTTGGAAATTCTTTATAACAGCTTTAGGATCAATTTCCTGTCCTTGATCTTTATTATCTGTTAAAGCCAACATCGTATTTGACACGTGATCCCCATATTTATTAGAAAACTTTTTAAACTCTGGTTTGATGTACCAGGCATTCTTTTCAACAATGACTCCATCTTTTCTATGAATAAGATGATAATCATACCCGTCAGATAAAGTAACAATATTTGTGATAATTGTATCATCCGCTTGAGATTGTTCAACCTGACTTGGGAGTTTGGTTAACAGATATCCATCCTTACCAATGACATAACTTTCCCCATCACTGGCTGGAACAGCTCTGTCTGCGACCATAGCACCTGATTTTTCAAAGTAAGACCATTTACCATTTGGAGTCGCCCATCCTGTTGCCATAGCGCCACTGCCTTTGAGGTAATACCATGTAGATCCTTCTTCGTACCAGCCAGTACGCATAGCGCCACTACTTGCTAGTGAGTACCATGTGTTACCTTCCTTGTACCAGCCAGTGCGCATAGCACCACTATCTGCTAGAGAATACCAAGTATTGCCGTCTTTGAGCCAGCCTGTCTGCATTTTACCAGTGCTGTCAAAGTGATACCATGAGCCAGCATTTTGTACCCATTTATCCTTAGCTAGACTGCCATCTTGAGAAAGATTCCAGTCAGCACCATTTTTAACCCAAGTATCTGCAGCCTGTGCTTGATTGATAGACAAAAGTAGACCAGCACCTGCAAGCAGACCAAGAGTGAGTAGTTTAGATTTTTTCATAGCCATTTCCTCCACGAATTGAAACTGAGAGATAGAGTTAGTTTAACCATCTTTTTTATAACACTCTTAAAGAGATGAAATAAAGTCCTTATTCCCAATATCTTCTACTGACTGAATATGGCATAGCAGATGAGTTAGCATATGACGCCATTTGTTTTTCATCAGGTTCATTCACAATTCGGCCATTTCCGACATAAATACCTACATGATCGTTTGTTTTATTATAACTATAAAACATTAAATCACCAATTTCTTCACTACCATGAGATACATAACTTCCATCTACAGCTTGCTCGTAAGAAGTTCTCCTAATATAAATATCAAAGCAGGCATGAATTGCTTGAGTGAATCCAGAACAATCAGCACCGATACTCTTATTTAATGTAGCTGCTCCATATTGATAAGGTAATGAACCTATAAAGGTTTCTGCATATTCAGCAATTGCCTGACCCTTATTTTCTACGCAAACACCGTTAGATCTGAAGAAATAAGGTTTCCCATTAACTCTATTGTAATCAGTTAGCATGGAACCGTCATTTGAAAGATAGTACCAATTACCATCTGGGTTAATCCACTCATTTGATTTCATCCAACCTTGATCATCAAAATAATACCATTTCTCATCTAACAATTCCCAATGTTTAGCATACCCACCTGAAGTATATTTGAACCACCAGCGGCCATCTGTTTGCATCCAGGTTCCTTTACCATCTCTATTTTGATTAAATGCTATTTTTTCTTGATTGCCTTCTACTTGAGTTAATTCTCTAGGAGAAAATCCTACCAACTTAACTTGTTCTGCATCTTCAACCTTAATTTTACCTTCTTTAACAAGTTGATCAATTGCTTCTTTTTCGCTTGTATACTGTGAAGTTGTTTGTGATGTAGTCACTTTAGTGGTAGACGTTGTAGTTTCTGCATTAACTACATAAGTAGTTGATAACAAAGCTCCTGAAGTAAGTAATAAAGCTGCATAAGTAATATATTTTTTCATGACAAAAATCCTTTCTTCAAAATTCCTTAACGCTCTAGTGACCTTATTTTAATAGTTTACGGGGACATGATTTTAACCTCCTTTTGAGTTTATATCAATCTTTTTATAGTCAATATATTATTTTATCTGTTTATAACTCTATTCTACTCCCCTATAAAATGAATGTCAACAAATAACATAAAAATATTGTGAAAAAATTATTTTATCACGCTAGAGGTACTTGCTCGCTTCTTTGATACTAAGCTCAGCCATTTCTCCAATATTATTCTTATATAACAATTAAAAATCTTCCTGCCCCACCAAGTGATGCTGAAAGGCATAGACCGCTGCCTGAGTGCGATCGCTAACCTCAAGTTTGGCAAGAATGTTGGACACGTGAGTTTTGACCGTCTTGAGAGAGATAAACAGTTCGTCTGCGATACGCTGATTTTCGTAGCCCTTGGCGATGAGTTGGAGAACATCTCGCTCACGCGCAGTCAGGTCCTCATGTAGTTCTATATGATTGCGGTGGTATTCGACTTTTTTGCTGACCTCTTGCTCAATGGCCAACTCCCCAGCAGCCACCTTACGGACGGCATGGAGTAATTCATCAGCACTTGATGTCTTAAGCATATAACCTTTAGCCCCAGCATTCAATACTGGCATGATTTTTTCATTATCTAGATAAGAAGTCACAATCAAAATCTTGGCTTCAGGCCATTCTTTGAGAATGGCCAAAGTTGCGTCAATTCCATTCATTTCAGGCATGACGATATCCATGACAATGACATCTGGACGCAATTTCAAGGCTAAGTCAATACCCTGAAACCCGTTGGACGCCTCGCCCACAACTTCTACATCGTCTTGGAGGTCAAAGTAGCTTTTCAAGCCCAATCGGACCATTTCATGGTCATCTACTAGTAAAATTTTCATCTTTACTCCTTTATCATTCCTTATCGAGCAGGGGAATACGGATATCAACTGCCAGCCCTTGCTTGGGAGCTGTTAATAACTGAACCGTCCCTGCCATATCTTCGACCCGCTCCTTGATATTACGCAGTCCATAACTCAAGTCATCTAAGCTCCCCAACTGGAAACCAATCCCATTGTCCACCACCTTCAGCTGCAATTCAAGATCCGTCTGATAGAGATAGACATCCAGACAAGATGCCTGGGCATGGCGGAGGGTATTGCTGATCAATTCTTGCAAAATGCGGAAGATATGTTCCTCGATTTTCTTGGGCAATTTCGTCACATTCTGCTTAAGACTAACTCTGAGATCACTCTTGTCCTCAAGCTCTTTTAAGAGAATTTGGATTCCTTCAACCAGACTCTTCTGCTCCAGTTCAACTGGTCGCAAATGCAAGAGCAAGACCCGCAAATCCTTCTGGGCGGTTTCTAAAATAGCTGTGACACTCTGCAACTGGGTCTGCATCTTTTCTCTATTCAGTTTCAAAGCCTGCTGGCTGACACCTGATAAAATCATGTGGGCCGCAAACAACTCCTGACTGACCGTATCGTGCAAATCCCGAGCAATCCGCTTCCGTTCTTTCTCGATGATTTCCTCTTCCTGAGTAAGACTCTGATTTTCAGCTTTTTGAAGAGTTTCTGTCAAAAGATTAAGTTTACCTGACAAGGACTTGAAACTGGCATCCAAATCTGGATCTGCAAGCTGAATCACTTCTTGTCCTGCTAATAAACGCTTGAGATTAGACTGCATTTTTCTTAGAGAAAGCTCTTCGATAGCTCTCCAAAACAGGGCTAAGAGACAGGTCATGGACATGCTGAATACCAACAACAAAAAGATAAATTTTTCTGTTTTTTCGACATCATGTAAGAAAATAGACCAGTCAAAGTCAAGGATGTCCAGCAAGCTGTGGGACAGAAATAAGACAAACAGGATGGAGGTGAGAGCAATCATTGCATAAGCTTGTTTTTTCATCCTCTAACCACCTCAACATCGCCAATCATAGTGGTCAAGAAAATCTTGACACTCTTGTTACTCTTAAGATAGTCTCTTGTTTCTTGATGATAGTGTTCATTACGAAGGGCTCGCTTGGGCTGGTTGAAAAAAGTCAAATCACCATAGAGACAGTTAACGCTGAGACTGACTTCCACATCTACAGGCACAATGATTTTGGTCGTGCCTATCATCTTTCTGAGGATAATGACATTGTCATGATTGGTTAGGATAACCCTCTCCAGATGAATAGTATCCTTACCCATGAGGCGAAAGAGATTGATATCATCAAACTGGCAAGTCTGGTAGCTTGAAAAATGATGGAGATTGCCAAACCAACGATTTTTCTCCTTCTTAACCGTTACCACCTCTTCAAAAACCAAATTTGTCTGCTCTTTTTCCTGGTTCATCATCGGATAAAGAAGAAAGAGGCTATAGATGACCGCAACAAAAATAGCTAGAATCACAAAGGGATTGAGCATGACGATGAAAAAGAAGAGAATGGTTGCCACCACTAAAAGAAGATTATTGCCCTCTTTACCAGTGTAATAGCGAATCAAAAGCAAAAAGAGGAATAGAATCAGCAGAAAACGCGAAAAATGCTCTGATACCATCAAAATCAGAGCTCCTGTCAGAAGACAGGCTTCGATAAATAAAAAGATTTTAAATTTTCTCATAGGTACATCCTCTCCCTTCTATTTTATCACAATTGGAAAAAGTCACCTCGGTCTGAAGATGGAAAAAAGGCGGTGGTTACGCCTTTTTCATCTGATCATTTGCTTCTTTTAATTTTCCATAAAGAATGTAATCTACGCTTTGCAGATCAGCTAGGGTAGCACAGTTAAGGGCGCACATAATCAAACGCAGATCTGCTTTCCAGCCTTGGATAATATCAATCACTTCTTCGACTGAATAGGTTTCAACCAATTCCAGAACGGTTCGTGACAGCCCTACAGCCTTTGCGCCAAAGACCAAACACTTAATCATATCCAGCGGATTCCGAACCCCTCCGCTAACCAAAAGTTCGACCTTATCTTTCCAGTCTTGGGCATTGAGAAGGGCTTGCATGGTAGACTGGCCCCATTGATTGAGATAATCACGCTGACCACTGCGACGGTTTTCAATATAGGCAAAGCTGGTACCACCACGACCTGATAGATCCACTGTACGAACACCCAATTCATAGGCTCTCTCGATGGTCGTCACATCCATTCCAAAGCCCACTTCCTTGAGGACAATCGGAACGGAGATTTGCTTACTATAGTCTGCTAGATTCGATTGCCAGCTTCTGAACTTCCTTTCTCCCTCAGGCATGAGTAATTCTTGCATAACATTGACATGCACTTGTAGGAGAAGAGGATTCATCTCTCCTACAGTCTGAAGACCTAATTCGACAGGCTTGTCCAATCCAATATTGGTTCCAAGAAGGAGATTTGGATGACTAGACTTGACAGAAAAAGAGTCAACTGTTGGATCTTTGAGAGCCGCACTATAAGATCCCGTCACAAACAAAATCCCACAGGCGTCCGCCACCTGAGCCAGCTTTTGATTGATTTCTTTACCTTTTTCACTCCCCCCTGTCATGGCATTGATATAAAAAGGAAAGTCCCACTTTCGACCAGCAAACTCTGTCGACAGATCGATTTCATCCAGGTCGTAAAGAGGCAAGGAAGAATGAATCAACTCCACCTCATCAAAGCTATTATAGGAACTTTTCTGCTCAAGGGCATAGCGGATGTGCTCATCCTTACGATTTGTCGTCATGTCCTATCCTTTCTTGGTATAAGAGCTCAATCCCTAGATCGGCCCAACGGTTTTTTAGGATTTCAGTTGATTGCTCATCAAAACTCAAGGCAATACCACAATCACCACCACCAGCACCGCTACTCTTAGCAACAGCCTGCAAATATTGACTGGCTTCTTTCAACTGTCTAAGCGAAGGCGTGTAAATATCTACGCTCAAGCCTTCTAAGAGCTTGCTGGCCACTTCTACTTGCTCGATAATTTTTTCTGATTTCCCCTGTTCCAAGGCTTCTACCAAAGAAACCACCGTTTCTTTTGAGGAACTTAAAAAATTCTGATTGATATTTTGCTTGATTTGCTGGACCATGTGACTCGATACAGCCACTTCCTTGGTCCATCCCACTAGGAAATCACATTCTAGGGCAGGTTGTACGTGTGAGATTGAAAAACCCCAATCACGCTCTAAAACAGTCGCTAAGTTTTCTTCTTCCAACCAAGTAGCCACCTTCTGGCGATCAAATGACTGGTAGAGAACCAAATCCTCTGCCACAATACAGGCAATGTCCCCCATAGAACCATTGTCTCCGCGCTTAAGCAAGACAGCACTGGCCAGCTTGAACAAGAGATCCTGATCAACCGAAAGATTATATAGAGCCAGCAGAGCCTTGATGACCAAGACAACGACGCTACCGCTAGAACCTAAACCAAACTTTTTCCCTTCTCTTTCCATTTTTCCTCGGATTTCCAAAGAAAAAGGTCGCAAGGTCTGCCCACGATAAACAAGGAAATCTTCCACTAAAACAATCGTTTCTTGAATCAAACTGTAGTCAGGATTTGGCGCCAAGTCCACTTCAAAATCAAACATATCTGAGTAGATACGGTAACTATCAGAAAAAGCAATCTCGCCCTTCATATAGATGGGAATGGCCTTTATCAAGGCCAACTGCCCTGGCTCTAAAATAGCATATTCACCTGCCCAATAGAGTTTTCCGCAAGTTTTAACAGCAATCATCTTGGCTCAAATCCTTTGTTTTTGACACAATCAAGCGATAACGTTGACCGAAGATTTCTGATAAATGCTCTAAGTCTTTCTCTTGACAGAGGACTTTGACATTGGGACCAGCATCCATGGTAAAGTAGCAGGATTCTCCTTGCTCACGAAGCTGGCGGACAAAGTCCATGGCTTCATAGCTTGCATCAGTCAGATAAGAAAAAGTTGGTGATGCTGTTTTTGTCGTAGAGTGCATAGCCAGGGCATTTTTCTCAGTCAATTCCCCAACCTTGGCAAAGTCATTTTCCTTGAGATAAACCAGCATATCCTGATAATCCTTCTCAGACTGACGCACCCAGTTGTCAAAAGTCGTCGAAGTTTCCACACAGAGTTTCATCCCGTCACGGCTAGAAATTGGTTTTTTCTTGTCCTCTAGCACCAACATAATCATAGCTAGTTTCAAGTCTGTCTCTACAGGGTAAATTTCCCCACTATCCTTGTCCCAGGCTCCTAATGGTCCATAAAAACTCCGAGAGGAAGATCCTGAGGCAAACTTAGCCTCCTGCGCCAACTGACTTCTATCCAAGCCAAGCTTGAAATAAGCATTGCAAGCCTTGACCAAGGCAGACAAACCACTAGAACTTGAGGACAAGCCCGCTGCAGTAGGCATATTGTTTTGAGTATCAATACGGACAAAGCCCTCACCAGCTGGACGATAACGGTCAATAATCTTACTCATCTTAGCATGCTCCGCCTCATTTTGTAACTGACCATTGATATAAAATGCATCAGCCATCGCATCCGTCGGTAGCGGCGACAAAGTCGTCTCCGTGTACATATTTTCCAAAGTCAGAGAGATACTGCTAGTAGCAGGCACCATCTCTTTTTCTTTTTTCTTTCCCCAATATTTGATAATGGCAATATTTGCGTAGGAACGTACTTTTACAGGCTCTCTATCCATGTCTGAACAGCTCCTTTCTCTTCTAATCTTTCTGCTAGTTCTTGTGCGTGTGTCAAATTGTCTGCCAAGGCTATGATACAGCCTCCTAGCCCACCACCGCTCATCTTGGCACCCAAAGCACCATGATTAAGAGCCGTTTCAACGAGGGAATCTGCCTCAGGGCTACTAACACCAATTTCTTTTAGATGTAAATGCGCTTGACTGAGGATTTCCCCCAGCCCTTCAGCATCTTTTTGTGAAATCGCTTCTTCTGCCTGCTGGGTCAATTCTCCCAAGGCATGCAAAAACGGCAGGGCATCCTTGCCCTTGTTTTGAACCACTTGGATGGCTTCACGAGTATGACCATAAACACCGGTATCGGCAATCACCAAATAGGCGGATAAGTTCATCTCAAGCTCTGTAAATCCTACGTTCTTAATAAAGCGAATAGGCTGGTCACTGAGACAGGTCTTGGCATCCAAACCACTTGGATTCATATGGGCAATCATCTCCGCCCGATTGACCAAGATTTCTAGTACATCATGAGGCAGGTCAGCTTGATAATAGTCAAAAACAGCTCGAGTGGCCGCTATACTGATAGCAGCTGACGAACCCATTCCCCGCTTCTCAGGGATAGCCGAGTCAATCTCACAGCGAATGCAGGATTCTTTGATATCCAAATACTCAAGCGAAGCATAAACCGCCATGGACAAAGTATCCTCCTCATAGAGGCGCCAAGGTCTGTCAGCAGGAACTACCTTACAAGTCACCTCCACCTCCAAAAGAGGCAGAGAAATGGCAGGATAACCGTAAACGACCGCATGCTCCCCTATTAAAATAATCTTACTATGTGCCTGACCGACACCAACTTTTTTTGTCATATTTTCCTTTTACTAGACGAAAAAGCCGTCTCATACTCAATGAAAATCAAAAAGCAAACTAGGAAGCTAGCCGCAGGCTGTACTTGAGTACGGTAAGGCGACGCTGACGTGGTTTGAATTTGATTTTCGAAGAGTATTATTTTTTCCTACAAGTATTTATTCTCTCCTATCTATTCTATTATATTTTCACAAAAAAAGCGATTGTTTCCTTCACAATCGCCTCTTTCATTATTGAACCCATTCGCCATTATAGTTGACGTAGTAGCCATCTACGGTCGTATTCACTGCCAAGGCACCTGAGCTATAAGCATAGTACCATTTACTACCGACCTGGAACCAGCCAGTTGCCATAGCTCCTGATGAACGGAGATAGTACCACTTGTTACCGAGGTATTTCCAGCCAGTTTTCATATTGCCATTTGGCTCGTCTAAATAATACCAAGTTGAGCCTTCCTGATACCAACCAGTTGCCATGGCTCCTGATGAACGGAGGTAGTACCACTTGTTGCCAAGGTAATTCCAACCTGTTTGCATTGCAGCAGTTGTTGGATCTAGATAGTACCAAGTTGAGTTATCATTGGTCCAACCACGCACTAGCTCCCCAACCGTCAAACTGTCGATACGAGCATCAAAGCCACTATCCTTCTGTAAATAATACCAATGTCCTTCGTCAGAAATCCAACCAGTTTTTAAAGTATGATAACTACGTTGATCTTCAAAATAATAGACTCGTTTCTCTGCTGAACTATCATATTGTTCCCCATGATGTTTATTGGTATTTGTAGCAGTTTTTGCTTCTAAAACTTGCTTGCCAACAAATTCTTGAAGAACCCCATCTTGACCAAAGTAAAACCAATCTGGTCTAAAAGCAATATCTTGCCTTAGAGAAGAACCAATCGTAACCCCTTCGTGTGGAGCAGGTATATATTGCCAGCCGACAACCATCTCTCCAGATAAAGAATCAAAATAATAGTACTTACCATCAATCACTCGCCAGTAGGTTTCTTTGAGTTCCCCCTTCTTGTAGTAGGTTCTACCATTTTCTTGGACAAATTGCCAGCCTTCTGAATCAGCATCATCTGCCAGTACTGCACTTGTTGCTAGCAAACCGAAGAAAAAGACTGCTAATGCAATTTGCATCAATTTTTTTATTGTTTTCATTAGATCTATCCTCCATAACTGATTGTAGCAAAGGCCTAATTGCATGTCAATATATAGAACCTCCCAAAAAAAGCAGTTACATAACTGCAACTGCTTTCTATTCTTGCATGGTGTAACCGACACCACGCACGGTTTTAATGTAGCTTTTCTGACCTTTTACATCAAGCTTGCTACGTAGATAACGAATATAGACATCCACGATATTTGTTTCGGTCGCACTTTCATACTTCCAGACACTTTCCAACAACTGCTCACGAGTCAGAACTTTCTTGCTCCCCATAAGAGTAGCCAAGAGGTCATACTCACGGCGCGTCAGAGCAATCATTTCCTCGCCACGATAAACGGTATGATGCTCTACATCCATACGCAGATTGCGGTAAGACGTTGGAACCTTCATCTGACTGCAGTGTTGATCGATAAAGTCCCGACCTCGGAAAATCGCTGAAATACGAGCTACCAAATTGTCAATAATAACCGGCTTATAGATGTAAGAAACGGCAAAGCGTTGGATTGTCTCAATCTGATCTTGCAATTCTTCGCGATGGTCCAAGATCATAATGACTGAGGCTGGCTTAGTCCGACTCAGCTTATCTGCAAAATCCTGGGCTGTCATATCCCCCAGACGAGCATTCAATAAAATCAAGTCATAGTCTGTCTGAAGAGCCATGGAGAGGGCTTTTTGCCCCTCCTCAACCTGATCAACTCGGTATTGCTCTTTTTGGAGTTCCAAACTTAAAAAATGAGCTAGATTTCGTTCTTTCTCAAGTAATAAAATCCGTTTCCCCATGGCAGACCTACTTATTTTTCGTCATA
This sequence comes from Streptococcus mitis, assembly GCF_008763935.1. Lineage (GTDB taxonomy): Bacteria > Bacillota > Bacilli > Lactobacillales > Streptococcaceae > Streptococcus > Streptococcus mitis_DB. The sequence continues at coordinate 360,524 of NZ_VTQF01000003.1, read as the reverse complement.
CCAAGAGTAGTGGAATGTTCCTTCTTTGTCTTTACGTTGGTAAGTGTGGGCACCAAAGTAGTCACGTTGCGCTTGGATCAAGTTAGCTGGAAGGTCAGCTGAACGGTAGCTATCAAAGTAAGTAATAGCTGCTGAGAAAGTTGGCACTGGCACACCAGCTTGAACAGCAAGAGCTACGATATCACGCACTGCTTGTTGGTACTTAGCAGTAACATCCAAGAAGTACTCATCCAAAAGAAGGTTAGCAAGATCTGCATCACGGTTGTAAGCATCTGTAATCTTTTGCAAGAAACGAGAACGGATGATACAGCCATCACGCCAGATAGATGCGATGTCTGCAAATGGCAAGTTCCAGTTATTTTCTTTAGAAGCTACACGCAATTGCGCAAAACCTTGTGCGTATGAAATGATTTTTGAGAAGTAAAGGGCTTGACGGATTTTTTCAATCAACTCAGCCTTGTCTCCTTCAAATTTGAAGTCAGCTGGTTTTGGAAGAACCTTGCTAGCATGCACACGTTCTTCTTTGTAAGTTGAAATATAACGTGCAAATACTGACTCAGTGATGAGTGACAATGGCACACCAAGGTCAAGTGATGATTGACTAGTCCATTTACCAGTTCCCTTGTTACCTGCGGCATCAAGGATGTAGTCTACGATTGGTCCATCTTGACCTTCATCGTCTTTACGGCTCAAGATATCAGCTGTGATTTCGATCAAGTAGCTGTCCAATTCACCCTTATTCCACTCAGTAAAGATTTCAGCCATATCTTCTGCAGAAAGGCCTAACAAGTGTTGCATCAAGTCATAGCTTTCTGCAATCAATTGCATATCACCATACTCGATACCGTTGTGAACCATTTTCACATAGTGACCAGCTCCATCAGGACCGATATAAGTCACACATGGTTTGCCATCTTCTGGTGCTTTAGCTGAGATTTCTTCAAGAACATCCGCAACCAATTCGTAGGCCTCTTTTTGTCCACCAGGCATGATAGACGGACCTTCAAGGGCACCTTTTTCACCACCAGAAACTCCAGTACCGATAAAGTTGATACCTGAGTTTGCCAATTCTTCATTACGACGGATGGTATCTTTGTAGAAAGTGTTTCCTCCGTCGATCAAGATATCACCCTTGTCAAGGTGTGGAAGAAGGGCTTGGATAGTAGCATCTGTACCAGGTCCAGCTTGAACCATCAGCATGATACGACGAGGTTTTTCGATTGAGTTCACAAAACTTTCCACGTCATAGCTTGGCACAAAGTTCTTTTCAGGATGGCAAGCAATTACATCTTCAGTTTTTTCTTTACTACGGTTGTAAATAGCAACTGTGTAACCACGAGATTCAATATTAAGGGCAAGGTTACGACCCATTACGGCCATACCTACGACACCAAAGTTAGCTTTTGTCATTTGACACTCCTCTTGTTTAATTTGTTTTATTTTATCATTTTTACTTTTGAAAAGAAAGAATTTTGTAACGACTGCTTAGTAGTCCAAAGCATCCGCATGTCCAGAACCATTTCCAACAAAGTATCCTGTCTTACAGTTAAGGGTAAAGAGATAGGTTCCATCTGGCTTGTAGAGGTTGTAATAACCATTGCCATTAACGATATTGACACGTTCAAGGATGTATTGGTTACCAGTGATATAACCACGTGAGCGTGAAGTCGCTAAAATTTGTTCCAAAACACCATCCGCGAAATCCCAGGCAGAGTTATTGCTATCATCAATAGCTGATTGGTTATAAGAAACACGACTCGCACTTCTTTGAACAGCAACTCCTGCACTTGATACACCCATATTGACTTCACTGCGGGTACTTCTAGTTTCAGTTGATGCCGTATTTGAACTACTTGGGCTTGTTTCACTAGCAGTATTTTCACTTGCTTGACGAGAACTTGAGCTGCTAGTTTCACTTGAACTTGAGCTTGAAGCACTTGTTTGCTGGCTCTTACCAAGACTGATAGCCTTATCTAGAACTTTATCAAGCTCCGTATTTCCAGTTTTAATATCTGTAAATTTAGCATCCGATTTGACTTTAGCATTGGTATCCAAGACACCATCCACAATAGCTGGTTTTTCAAATTGTGCATTGACATCTTGAATGGCCTTGATTTGCGTTGCTAGACTATCATACTTAGATTTGGCAAGGGTATGTTCACGACTACCTTCCAGCTTATCAAGCAAGGTCTTGAGTTGGCTCAACTTATCAAACTGGCTATTTTTCAAAGCTGTTTTATTGCTATCAGTGTAGAAGGCATCATAAAGTGTATTAAAATCATCCACATCTGATTGATTGGCTGTAGTTGATTGAGAAGTCTGAATTTCCTTGGTCGAACGGGTCACTTGACGATAAACATAATAAGCACTGACACAGATAATCACTGATACAAGTGCCAAAGCAGTCAAAACAAATCCTTTTTTACTTTTCTTTTCTGACTCCTCTTGATCCAGACGAGAAAAATTTTTCTCCTCTTCCACTTCCTCAGTCATTTCTGCTAAATTTTCATCCTCTAGCACTATAGGATCCCAGCCTTTATCCTCATCATCCAAAGGCAATGGGGGTAAGATAGCTTCAGAAGATGGAACTTCCTCTGAAGAGGCTTCCGACTCCTCTACAGCTTCACGCACTTCTTGGATTAAATCGTCCAGACTTTGAGTTTCGATTAACTCTTCTTTTTTGAACTGTCGTGTTTCAAACTTATCTGCCTCAATTTCATCTTTATGTTGCTTCACATACTTGTCCAAGATAGAGTCTCCAGGTAGTACTCCTGCTTCCACCTCTTCATTTTTACGCATGGCTTCTCCAACTGTTAGCTCTTTGGCATCATCAAAATCAAATTGCGCTTCTTGATGTTCTGCTTTATGACGATTCCGTCTTTTCTTACTCATGAGTTGTCCTTTCTACTTTACTTCCTGGCGTTTAACACGCTGACCAAAATATTGATACAAATCAACTTTTAAGGTTCCATTGTACAACTTACGTTTCTTGTCCGCCTGACTACCGTACTTGGTCTCAAAGGCTTCATCACTAGTTAGGATAAATTTGCTCCACGTTTTCAGCGGTGCAAATACTTGCCCCATCTCAGCATAGAGTTTGGTAACCCCTACATCATCTGACAAGCGTTCCCCATAAGGCGGGTTGGAGATAATCACTCCATTGATTTTATCGGAACGTAAATCCTGCACGCGCATCTGCTTAAAGGTAATATCACCTGCGACACCTGCGGCCTGAGCATTAGCCTTGGCAATTTCCACCATACGTGCATCAATGTCACAACCCATAATATCCAATTCCAGCTCACGATCTACTTTTTTAGCCGCTTCTGTACGCACTTCTTGGATCAAACGGTCACTAATCCAGTTCCATTCCTCAAATGCAAAGGAGCGACGAAGACCTGGAGCCATCTTTCGAGCAATCATGACAGCCTCGATACAGAAAGTCCCCGAACCACAAGTTGGGTCAATTAAGGGCTTGTCTGGATACCAGTTAGAAAGTTGCAAAATAGCTGCTGCCATATTTTCCTTGATAGGAGCCCCACCTTTTTCTGTACGATAGCCACGTTTAAAGAGACTGGATCCTGTCGTATCAATCATGACCGTTGCTATGTCTTTGAGAATAGAGACCTCAAGCTTGAACTCAGGACCATTCTCCATCAGAGGAACGCCTTCTGGACGGGCATAGTGTTTCTGCAATTTCTTAACAACAGCCTTTTTTGAAATTGCCTGTACACTGGGTTCATTGTGAAGCTTAGATTTAACACATTTGGCTTTTGAAATCGGGAATCGAGCTCCGAGTGGTAAATAATTTTCCCAATCTAGGGCGAAAACTCCCTGAAACAACTCCTCAAAAGTCTTAGCAGGAAAAGTTCCTACGATGATCTTGATACGGTCTGCCGCCCGAAGCCAGAGGTTGGTCTCGATAATAGCTCTCATGTCTCCTTGAAAACGAACACGACCATTTTCAACTTGACAATCGTAGCCCAACTCTCGCACTTCTCGTCCCACAACAGCTTCAAGACCTGCTGCCACAGTTGCAATTAAATTAAATTCTTTTTTCATGTTACAGTCTTGCAAGACCTTTCTATATGTCCACTTTAAAAAATGAGGTTGAGAAAATTTCTCAGCCCCAACCTATATGCAATTTTCTATAAGCCATGTTTTGTTCCAGAAGTGACTAGGACCACTTCCTTCGATAATCATCTGTCTACCACTAACAGCTCTAGCTGATAGCAGTCAGAATACTACGTTCGTTTCCGCGTACTCCATGCCCCGACCAAAATTTGGGTTGCTAGCTTGAGGGGTTTACCGCGTTCCACTCTCTCCGTTTCCAGAAAGACTCCGTCACTGTGGCACTTTCAAGCCTACTCTGGCCTATCCAAGGACTTAGCCATTTCAACTGCCGTAACGATTTCTCGTCCCTAGGCTTATGGTTTCGCCTAGCACAAACACTACAGGCATCACAGCCTGTGCTAGCATGGACTTTCCTCATGAGAAGAAATTCTCCTCACGCGATTATCCAAAAATTGCACATTTCAAACGAGCTCTTATAAATCAGAGTTATCCAAAATTTGTTTACCAAATACTTCTTTCTCAAGACGATTCAAGCGTTTCAAAATATCAAAATTCGTCATAGAGCTTGTAGTTGCCGCTTCAATAGGCTCTGCTTGAACTGGTGAAGGTTTCGGTTTACGAGCTAATTCTTCCTTCAACTCTGCAATTTCTTGACGGAGAGACTTGACTAAGGCAGCATAAGTTTCATAGTCCTTGATGACATCGTCCAAAAATTCATCAACTTCAACCTTACTATATCCACGGACTTCACGTCCAAACTCTTGCTCAAAAATATCTTTTGCTGAAAAAATAATACTTGCCATCTCTCTCTCCATTCTCGGTTTCTAATAGTATTATTATATAAAAAAAGGCAAACAAAAATCAAGGTCAAAGCCTTACTTTTCAGAAAAATTTTCTGCTAGCTCATTTAAGTCTTCAAACGTTAACCTTTTTATGCGATAACCTTCCTGATTTTTCATCAAATTGTCTATAAATTTTAATTTGGTCTCATTTTCTGGGTCATAGAAAAAATAAGCTAAGTCAGTATTTTCCAGCAAAAATCGTTGGTAGTCTCGTAGTTGCCCCATATGTTCATATTTAGGATAGGCATATTTGACAAAATCGACCTGCTTAAATTGGCTAAGTTTAAGCTGATTCGCTTCATTCCAATTTTCCCCATGTGTTTCAAAATCAAAAATGGTCGCTAGGTTGAAATCATATTCTTCTTTCATTTCATTTGCGACATCAAGCACCCAAGATTCAAATCCCAAGTTTCCTGTAAAGACCAGCCATTTAATCCCTTCTTCTGCTAAACTTTCTAAATCATGGCGAATGGCTTTCTTTATAATTCTTAACCTGATATCTTTTTCATTAAACAAACCCAAGTCAAAATTAGAATATCCCATAATTAAAGCTGTAGTCATTTTTACACCTTTCTTTCTATTTTTATGGTATAATAGAGTGATGTTATTGTACCAATAAGGAGAAATATGGTCAACTATCCTCATAAAATTTCATCAAAAAAAAGCCAAACATCCATTTCTCAATCAAAAAATTTCGCAAATCGAGGAATGACTTTTGAAAAGATGATCAACGCTACAAACGACTACTATCTGACGCATGGCATGGCAGTTGTCCATAAAAAGCCAACACCTGTTCAGATCGTTCGAGTAGACTATCCTCAACGTAGTCGAGCCAAAATTGTAGAAGCCTATTTTAGACAAGCTTCCACAACAGATTACTCTGGCGTGTATAGAGGACATTACATTGACTTTGAAGCCAAGGAAACACGACAAAAGAATGCTATTCCAATGAAGAACTTCCATCTTCACCAGATTCAACATATGGAACAAGTTCTAGAACAGCAGGGCATTTGCTTCGTACTACTTCATTTTTCTTCTCAACAAGAAACTTATTTGTTGCCGGCACCTGATTTGATTCGCTTTTATCATCAAGATAAGGGGCAAAAATCAATGCCACTTGGATATATTCAAGAATACGGATATTTAGTAAAGCAAGGAGCTTTCCCTCAAATTCCCTATCTCGATATTATCAAAGAACATTTACTAGGTGGTAAAACAAGATGAATAAACAAACTATTCTGCGATTCTTAAAGTATATTGGAATCACATTCCTTACCTTATTTATCGCATTATTTCTATTAGGTGGAGGTGTCTTCCTCTACTTTGTTAACAAGGCTCCAGCCTTATCTGAAAGTAAATTAGTTGCGACAACCTCTAGCAAGATTTATGACAACAAAAACGAACTGATTGCTGACCTTGGATCTGAACGTCGCGTAAATGCTCAAGCAAATGAAATTCCTACTGACTTAGTCAAGGCAATTGTGTCTATCGAAGACCACCGTTTCTTTGACCATAGAGGTGTTGATACTATTCGTATCATGGGGGCAGCATTGAGAAATCTACAAGGAGGAGGTCTACAAGGTGCCTCAACCTTGACACAACAATTAATTAAATTGACTTATTTTTCTACTTCAACTGCTGATCAAACCTTGTCACGTAAAGCTCAAGAAGCTTGGCTAGCCGTTCAACTAGAGCAAAAAGCAACCAAGCAAGAAATCCTGACCTATTACATCAATAAAGTCTACATGTCCAACGGTAACTATGGAATGCAAACCGCAGCCCAAAATTACTATGGAAAAGACTTGAAGGACTTAAGCTTGCCACAGTTAGCACTCTTGGCTGGAATGCCTCAAGCGCCAAACCAATATGATCCTTATTCCCATCCAGAAGCTGCTCTAGAGCGTCGTAACTTGGTACTTTCAGAAATGAAAGGGCAAAAATACATTAGTGCAGAAGATTATGAAAAAGCTATTAATACTCCCGTCACTGACGGTCTCCAAAGTTTGAAGTCAGCCAATAGTTATCCAGCTTATATGGACAACTACCTCAAAGAAGTAATCGACCAAGTTGAACAAGAAACTGGTTACAACCTTCTTACCACAGGTATGGAAGTCTATACTAATGTCGACAAAGATGTTCAGCAGCGACTTTGGGATGTTTATAACACAGATGAGTATGTCGCTTATCCAGATGATGAACTTCAAGTAGCTTCTACTATCGTTGATGTAACAAATGGTAAAGTCATTGCTCAGTTAGGTGCCCGTCACCAATCAAGTAATGTATCTTTCGGAATCAACCAAGCCGTTGAAACCAACCGTGACTGGGGTTCTACTATGAAACCAATCACTGACTATGCTCCCGCTTTAGAATATGGAGTCTATGACTCTACTGCAACTATAGTACATGATGTTCCTTATAACTATCCAGGTACTGATACTCCCGTCTACAACTGGGATAAAGGCTACTTTGGAAATATTACAATCCAGTATGCACTTCAACAGTCACGCAATGTCACAGCTGTTGAAACCCTAAATAAGGTTGGTTTAGATAGAGCGAAAACCTTCCTAAATGGCTTAGGTATCGATTATCCAAGCATCCACTATGCAAACGCCATTTCAAGTAATACAACAGAATCTAATAAACAATACGGAGCAAGTAGTGAAAAAATGGCTGCAGCCTATGCTGCTTTTGCAAACGGTGGTATTTACCACAAACCCATGTATATCAATAAGGTCGTCTTCAGTGACGGTAGTGAAAAAGAATTTTCAGATGCTGGTACACGAGCTATGAAAGAAACAACTGCTTACATGATGACCGAAATGATGAAAACTGTCTTGGCATACGGAACTGGTCGTGGAGCCTATCTCCCATGGTTAGCGCAAGCTGGTAAAACAGGTACTTCTAACTACACAGATGATGAAATTGAAAAACACATCAAGAACACTGGCTATGTAGCTCCAGATGAAATGTTTGTTGGTTATACTCGTAAGTATTCTATGGCTGTATGGACAGGTTATTCGAATCGTTTAACTCCTATCGTTGGAGATGGTTTCCTAGTTGCAGCTAAAGTTTATCGCTCAATGATAACGTATCTATCAGAAGATACTCATCCAGAAGACTGGACGATGCCAGACGGACTTTTCAGAAACGGGGAATTTGTATTCAAAAATGGAGCTCGCCCAATATGGACTGAACCCTCTACTCAACAATCCTCAACAGCTGAAAGTTCAACTACACAGGCAAGTACTACGGTAGGTCAACAACCCAATAATGCTCCAGCAACCGATCCTAATCAAGGACAAGCTGGTCAGACTGTTCAGCAAACACAACCAGTACAACCAACGCCACAAAATCCACCAGTTCAACAGCAACCACAACAGTAAGATAAAAGAAAATCCTGAGAATAAAGGCTCAGGATTTTTTCTTCAACAAAATAGGATCTGTCATATCTAAAAGCGGTGACCGGCACCAATTCATTTTCGATAAACCAAAAGAAGTTAGCGAACAACTAACTTCTTTTTATCTTATTTCACATGTTTTGCAAGTTCTTCTTGCGCTTTTTTATTGGATTCTGCTTTTTCTTTCATCCATTTATCTTGCGCTTTTTGATACTCATCAACTGTCACTGGTTTATCTTGTACATCAAGGTATTTATACAAGGTAGCTTCGGTCGTACCCTTGTTACCAGAGTATGCAAACGGAAGTGTAAATGGTACCATCTTAGACAACATTGGACGACCAGTTTTAGAAGTTGTTGGGATAATCAAAGCACTGTCGGTCAACCAAGCTTGGGCAGCAGCATATTTTTCATAACGTTTTGAAATGTCATTCACTTCTGCACCAGCTTCCACAACCATTTTTTCGTAGTCTTCCAAACCAACTTGCTTAGCCGCAGCGTTGTTTGTTCCAGAGTCAAATCCTAGGTAAGTCTTTGTACTTTCCCCTACAGATGGTTTGAGAATATCAAGGTAGGTAGATGGGTCAATGTAGTCTGGTCCCCATCCAACGTTATCTGAGACATCCCAATCTTGTCCAGCAGCCGTTTCAGCAAAGTAGGTAACATTGAGAACTTCATCTTTTTGAAGTTGTTGGATATCAATGACGACATTGTCAGTTCCTAATGTTTCTTCAAGTGATTGTTTAAAAGATTGGACACGTTGAACTTTTGTTGTATTGGTTTGGTCAACTGGCATATCCAAGTGGATTGGGAATTGAACGCCTTCTGCTTGGAGAGCTGTCTTAGCTTTAGCAAACTCTGCTTTCGCTTTTTCAGGATTGTAGAGTCCATCCTGAGCATCATCCAAGTTCACGTTGCTCCATTCGTCACCATAAGTCACCAATTTGTCTTTGACCATTTCGCCAAAGTTCTTTCCATCTGCCTGTACAAATGTAGGAGGAACAAACAAGTTACGAAGCAGTTTAGTTGCCCCATTCGCACCATTCACTTGAGAAGCATAGGCTTTTCTATCAAAACCAAAGGCAAGGGCTTGACGGAAATCTTTGTTTAGAAGAGCTTTCTTGGTTGAAGTCTTTTGTTCATCTGTAGTCTTAGAAGTGTACTTATAAGACTGGCGATCAATATTAGTACCTACTAAATAAGTAGTAGAATCTTGTGGTGTATAAACGATGTTGTCTTTAAACTCTTTTTCAAGTTCAGGATAACTTGCGCTTGTCGGGAAGAGACGAGCCATTGTAAAGCTTCCATCTTTGAAGTTTTCTGCAAGTTTTCCTGTATCTTGACCATCCCAGAATGACAATTTGACCTTATCAATGTGAACATTGTCCTTATCCCAGTAGTTTGGATTCTTTTCAAATTCTACTGAAGATTTAGCGACCAATGATTTCAACAAGAAAGGTCCGTTATAAAGGATACTGCTTGGATCTGTTGCTTTCCCAAAATCATCTCCTTTAGAGTTTAAAAACTCTTCATTAACTGGTGCTAAGACACCCATTGTTGTTTTAGAATTCCAAAAACTTTCAGGTTTGTTCAAAGTGTATTGAACTGTTTGATCGTCAATCGCTTTAATCCCAACTTGAGAGAAATCTTTAGTTTCCCCTTTAGCGTATGCATCCAAACCTTTAATTGAATCCTGTACCAAGTAAAGGGCTTCTGATTTCTTATCTGTCGCATACTTAAGTCCTGTTACAAAGTCTTGAGCTTTCACAGGCGCATACTCTTCTCCTTCAGATGTGTACCACTTGGCATCTTTACGGATTGTATAAGTGTAAGTCAAGCCGTCCTTAGATACAGACCAATCCTCAGCCATAGATGGCACAAAGTTACCATAGCGGTCATTTTCAAGCAATCCATCAATCACATTACTAGTAATGTCAGCAGTTGCTGCCTTACCAGTTGTCAAGTAGTTCAGGTTATCTGGATCTGTTTCGTAAACATAAGAAAAAGTTTTCTCACCTTTTGCACTAGACCCTGAGCCAGAGCAAGCAGCTAAAACACCTGTTGCTAATAAAGTTACTCCCGCAAGAGCCAATACTTTTCTTGTTTTCATAGTATTCTCCTTTGTTTTTCTATCCATTATAGACTATATTTAAAGTCCTGTCAATAGAATTTTCTGAATTTTAGAAAATTATTTTTTAAACAACAACTTTGCAATAATATGAATATTATCAAAAAAATCCCTCAACTACATTAGGTAGTCAAGGAATTATCGATCATATTTCTAAAAAGTAGCTGGTTAACAGTTCTAGGTGTTTAATCTAACTCATTTCTTACACACTGTAAAGCTGCTCCAATTACTTGGTGCATATCGTAATAACGATAATGTCCTAAACGACCACCAAAGATAACATTCCCTTGCTCATCAGCCAGTTTTTTATATGATTTATACAAATGATTATTACGATCATTATTTACTGGATAATAAGGCTCATCACCTTTTTCCCATGTTTTAGAATGTTCTTTAGTAATGATAGTCTTTTCTTGATTGCCAAACTCAAAATGTTTGTGTTCAATAATACGTGTATATGGAGTCTCTGCATCCGTATAGTTCACAACTGCATTTCCTTGGTAATTCTCCATATCCAAGGTCTCATTTTCAAAACGAAGACTACGATACTCTAGTTCACCCAACTTATAGTCAAAGAATTCATCAATCATACCCGTAAAGACAATCTTAGGAAACTCTTTTAGATATTGCTCTTTATTCGCAAAGAAATCAACATTTATTTCTACATCAATATTTTCATGATCCAACATTTTTTCAACTATTTGAGTGTAACCACCAATTGGAATCCCTTGATAGGTATCATTAAAATAGTTGTTATCGTAGGTCAGACGTACTGGCAAACGGCGAATGATAAAGGCTGGAAGTTCCGTAGTTGGCTTGCCCCACTGTTTTTCTGTATAATCTTTGATTAATTTTTCGTAGATGTCTGTACCTACAAGAGAAATAGCCTGTTCTTCCAAATTTTCAGGAGTTTTGCCATTTAAAACAGCACGTTGCTCATCAATCTTAGCCTGTGCTTCTGCTGGCGTTACAACTCCCCAAAGTTTATTGAAGGTATTCATATTAAAAGGAAGATTATAAATCTCTCCCTTATAATTTGCAACTGGAGAGTTTGTGTAACGGTTAAACTCTGCAAACTGATTTACATAATCCCAAATCTCCTTATCAGAAGTATGGAAAATATGAGCACCATACTGGTGAACTTGAATTCCTTCCTGTTCACGAGTATAGATATTACCCGCGATATGATTCCGTTTTTCAATGACTTTCACTTTTTTTCCTTTTAGGGCTGCTTCATGGGCAAATACTGCACCAAAAAGACCAGCACCAACGACAAGATAATCGTACATAACCCCCTCCTTTTATTTTTTAACAAACTGTTGTAGCAATTGTACAAGATGGATAACTTTAATCGATGTTACAATTGTATGTTTTACATCTCAAGTCCGTACTTCTTGTCCATAGGCTTCTGTCAAAAGAACCTTGCTTTCTTGCTTAGATTTTAAACCATCATCCACACCAAATACGATATGCGAATGAATATCAATCATTTTGTCTTATTTTCCTTCCATCACATCATTGATTGCAGCCTTGACTGACTCTAAACTGCTATCACTTATCTCCATCATGTAAAGGTTGCTATCAGGCATGGCATAGGATGGCAAATCCATACGCCCTGTTCCTTTAAGATCTTGCGAATTAATCTTATAAGTTCCACCACTCTCAAGTTGGGCATTGGCCATGTTCATCATGGTTTCAAGTGGCATATTGGTTTGTAAGGAATCTTGTAGTCCCTTTATAATACTGTCATAATTTTTCAAAGCTTCTGTCGAGGTTAGCTTTTGCAAAATAGCGACAATAACCTTTTGCTGATTGCGACCACGATCTCGGTCTCCATCTTCCAATGAATAACGCTCACGTACAAAGCTAAGAGCTTGCTCCGAGTCAAGATGAACATTTCCTACGGGATAGAACTTCCCATTTGTATGAGCTGTAAATTCTTGGTCATTATGAACATCAACTCCACCGAGAAGATCTATCAATTTCAAGAAAGAAGTGAAATTCAAACGAGCGTAATAGTTCAAGTCAATACCGTAGAGATTTTCCAGTGTATGAATTGAAGCATCTACTCCATAAATCCCTGCATGAGTCAACTTATCTTTTTGGTTGTTGCCACCATCTGCAATTGGAACATAGGAATCACGAGGTGTCGTTGTCAAGAGAATCTTTTTAGTTTCGCGATTCACTGTCATAATGATATTGACATCCGAACGAGAAACCGAACTGATTGGACCATAAGTATCAATTCCACTGATATAAACATTGAAACTGTCACCCTTGACATCTTTTGGAGTTTCAACCGTCTTGGTTAATTCTTTGGTATAGATTTTCTTAATTTTTGAAGCATAGTCAGGATATTCTGATTCGATAATGTTTTCAAAGACACTGTTTAGAATGATTGCCTTTGTATCGCCAGCTAACAAGCTCTTATAGGCCGCAAGATAGGATCTGCTTTCTTCGACTGTCAATTCCTTATTTTGACTAGCCTTAAGATCATTCATCAACTGTTGGATATTATCCTTATCCGTCCCAGTCGGCCCCGTTACACTGGTTACCTGACTGATATTATCAATTGAACTATCTGCTAATACCGCAATACTCATCGAATAATGTGAGTAGTTCGATGTCGCATTCAGGCGACTGGTAAATCCAATGAACTGCCCTACAGCAAAGAGAGAAGTTCCATTGATTAACACACCAAGCAGTAATAAAATCAGCGTTAGATTTTTAGCTTTCTTGGACCGAATTAAAAAGAAGCACAAGATGGCTAAGGCTACAATTAAGACAGCAACCACTATATTGAGATATCGGAAGGCTAGCATATTGTACTTGAAAATCAAAAACAATAAAAAGACTGCTAGTAATGCATAGATAGCTAGCAACCCCCAACTAATCAATATTTTTGTTTTACCCTTACGAGCTCGCTTCGAAGATCTACTCACGATATACCTCTATTATCAATTTTTATTTCATTTTATTATATCATAAAAAAATACACTTGCGGGGTAAATCCGCTTAGGTAAGGCATTTTCATCTTCTTTCCGAAACATTCTTTTTGACTTGCAACCAATTACATCAATAAATTTACTATATAAACATCAAAACAAGGTCCCTTACGGAACCTCGCTCATCTATTTGACATGATTTTCTGCTTCTTTTTGAGCTTTTTCGATTACTTTTTTGCTTTCTTGCTCCCATTTGGTCTTGGCTTCTTCATACTGTTTAGTTGTCACAGTATCTTTTTGCAGTTTCATATACTTGTAGTTATTGCCATCACCCTTGATACCGACCATTGAGTACCCTCTTGTAAATGGCGTTACTTTGGTTACAGATGCTGTTCCACCACTTGACATGGCTGACATAATCAGAGAATTGTCAATCATCCAAGCCTGTGCTTCAGCATATTTTTCATAGCGTTTTGCTACATCTTTATTTTCACTATCTGCATCTTTGAGCATCTTGGTGTAAGTATCAAGCCCCAAGCTAGCAATCTTAGCTTTATCTTCTTGAGCATCTAGACCAAAAATTTTGAGGTAGAACCCATCCTCTGCATTGAAAGGATTGAGATAAGTTGACGGATCTTGGTAGTCACCTACCCAACCATCAAAGTTCAAATCATAGTCACGATCAGCTGGTGTCGGTGCCAAGAAGGCTACGTTATTAAAATCATCTGTTGAAAGTTGCTGAACATCAATGACAATGTTATCAGCACCTAAAACTGACTCAAGGGTCTGCTTAACAGAGTTCATGCCTGTCACAGCATTTTTACTTGTCTGATCAACTGCAACATCCAAGTGAATTGGGAAAGTCACACCTTGACTTGCCAATTCTTTTTTAGCTTCTGCAAATTTTGCTTGGGCTTTTTCTTTGTTGAAATAGGCATCCTGAGCATCTGCCAAGTTAATACCTGACCATTCTGTGCCATAGTTGACCAATTTAGAAGCAACTACTTCTCCAAAAGTCTTGTTTCCAACTTGGACAAATGTAGGAGGCACTAGGGTATTACGAAGGGTCTTGCTAGCTGCTTCTTCCCCATTTGACTGAGCAGAATAGGCTGTGCGGTCCAAGGCAAAGTTCACCGCTTGGCGGAAGTTCTTGTTCAAGACAGCTGTCTCAGTTGACTTCTTCTGTTCATCTGTCGTTTTAGACGTATGGTTGTAAGCCTTACGGTTGACGTTGAAATTGAAATACCAAGAAGTCTTGTCCTGCAAGCTATAGACGATATTATCCTTATATTTCTCCTTGGTCTTAGCAAAGTTAGAACTATTTGGATAAACCCCAGCGATAGAATAAGCTCCACTTTCAAAGTTACGGATGGTCAATTCTTGGTCTGAACCATCAAAGTAAGCCAATTTCACGTGTTCAATTGATACTTTATCATGATCATAGTAATGCGGATTTTTCACATACTCGATCGATGATTTTGATGTGAAATCTTTTAACAAATAAGGTCCGCTGTAGAGAATACTATCTGGAGATAAGGTACCAAAATCTTTGCCTTTTGAATTTAAAAACTCTTCGTTTACTGGGAAAAGAATACTATTGGTTGTTTTTGAATTCCAGTAAGGTTCTGGGCGTGCCAAAGTATACTCAACAGTCTGGTCGTCGATCGCCTTCACCCCAACCTTAGAAAAGTCAGAATCCACTCCTGTAATATAATCATTCAAGCCTTTGATCGAGTTTTGAATCAAGTCAATGGCCTGTGATTTATTGTCCACTGCATACTTGATACCTGTCACAAAATCTTGTGCCTTGACTGGGGCGTACTCTTCACCGTCAGCCGTGAACCATTTGGCATCTTTTCTCAGTTTATAGGTATAAGTCAGACCGTCGCTTGAAACAGACCAGTCTTCTGCCAAAGATGGAACTAGGTTTCCGTGGTTGTCATTTTCAAGCAAACCATCAACTAGGTTGGTTATAATCGATGTATTATCAGCGTAGTAGTCTAATAGATAGTTAAATGTAGTTGGGTTTCCACTAAAGGTTGATGAGTAAGTTTTTGTATCTGAACCTGATTGTCCGCAAGCAGCTAAAAGCAAGGCAGCCGCAACAGTCAGGCCTGCACTAAGGACACGCTTTTTTGTATTCATCTTCTTTCTCCTTTATGTTAGTTTTTATAACATATATTTATTTTACCAAAATAGTGGGAATTTGTAAAGTTAATTGAATTTCTAGAATGAAAGTTTATAAACTTTAGGAATAAAAAAACAAAGGATTTCTGCCTTTCATACAGTCCTCCCTTGTTTTTATACGATTTATTGATTAAAAAGCCATTTGTAGAAATGAGCCTAGACTCATTTTACGTGTTTTTCTAAATCCTTTTGATACTGAGCATTAGATTCGAGTTTTTCCTTTTGCCACTTTTTAAGAGCTGCCTCATACTCGTTAGTTGTTACGATATCATTTTGAAGTTGCATACCTTTGAAAATAAATGGATCCCCCTTAATTCCGACCTGTGAATAAGCTTTGGTGAATGGCACAGTACGACTAACCATAGGAGAGCCACCTGAAGAAGCAACTGGAATAAGAAGTGAACTATCAGTAACCCAAGCCTGTGATTTAGCATACTTTTCGTATCGTTTATCAAGATTACTTGTCTCAGATGCAGCATCGTCCAAAAGCTTCTTGTATTCATCCAAGCCAACTTTCGCCATGACTTCAGGATCCTTGCCCTTTGTTATACCTAGATGTTTCAAGGCAGAACCCTTCTTAGCATCTAAAATATTGAGATAGGTTGCTGGATCTTGATAATCTGGTCCCCAACCAGTTCCGTTCAAATCATAATCTTTTTGGGTTGGAACTTTAGCTTGAGAAGTAATACTTTCCTTCTCATTATCCGTCATTTGAAGAACATCTATAATTACATTCTCAGTTCCCAATGTTTCTTCAATCGATTGTTTTAATGAATTTGTCTGTTGAACTGCAACTACATCTGTCTGTTCTACTGGTACATCCAAATGAATCGGGAAACTTACTCCCTTAGATTGCAATTCTGTTTTCGCTTTTTCAAATGTAGACTTGGCCTTTGTTGGATTGTAAATTGTATCTTTGCCATCTGTGAGAGTCACATCTTTCCATTGCTCTCCATATTTCAGCAGTTCATCCTGAGCCAGCTGTCCGAAGGTCTTCCCAGCTACTTGAACATAGTTATCTGGCACTAGACTATTACGAATAATCTTATCCGCACCTTCTTCACCATTTAATTGAGCTGTATAGGCGTGGCGATTAAATGCAAAATTAAGAGCCTGACGGAAGTTCTTATTGAGAAGAGCTTCTTTTGTTGATGTTTTTTGTGACTCATCTGTTTTAGCTGTTTTATTATAGGATTGACGATTTACGTTAACGGTAAGATAATAACTTGTTGCCTCTTGTGGACTATAGACAATCTTATCACCGTATTCCTTTTTAGTTGATTCAAAGTTTGAGCTTGCTGGAAAGAGACGAGCAGTTGTATAGGCACCTTGTGTAAAGCTACGAATTAAGGATTCTTGGTCTGATCCATCATAGAATGTTAATTTTACATTATCAATTTTGACATTTTCCTTATCCCAATAGTTAGGATTTTTTTCATATTCAATCACAGATTTAGAAATCAAGGACTTCAAAAAATATGGACCATTGTAAAGAATACTTGATGGAGTTGGCGCTCCGTAATCCTTACCTGTTGCATTCAAAAATTCTTCATTAACTGGAAGCATCGTTGCAGTGGTTATTTTTGAATTCCAAAAACTTTCCGGTTTATTAAGCGTATATTCTACTGTATAATCATCAATAGCTTTCACACCTACAGTTGAGAAATCGTTTGTCTCACCACTAACATAAGCCTCCAATCCTTTGATAGATTTCTCAACCAAAGAAAGACCATCGGACTTTCCGTCTGCTGCATGCTTTAATCCAGTGACAAAATCCTGAGCCTTAACTTCTGCATACTCTTCTCCTTCTGAAGTGTACCACTTCACACCTTTACGTAGTTTGTAAGTATAAGTCAAGCCATCTTTAGAAACTGACCAATCCTCTGCTAGAGAAGGAATGAGATTCCCATATTTATCATTTTCTAAAAGACCGTCGACGACATTACCTATTACGTCAGAAGTTGAACTTTTACTTGTAACGCTATAATCCAAGGATGATGGATCAACAGCATAAACATAAGAGAATGTTTTGGGAGCATCTGCATTCTTTTCACTTTTCCCACAAGCTGTTAAAAGAATGGCTGTACTCAAGGTCACTCCTGCTCCTAAGAGCCACTTTTTCGATTTCATAGGTAATCTCCTTTAAGAAAGTATTTTCACTATTATACCTTATTTTTTTATAAATACAAGAATTTTAGTGCGATTTGTTAGAAAATTCTAACAAATATTTTTAAAAGAGTTTTTTACACAACTTTTAGCAAAAAACCTCAAGCTCTAAGGCTCAAGGTTCTAACTTTTTAGTCAGTCATTTCCACACAGAAAGCATCCCATGGAGCTAAGATTTGTTTTTCAACTGCTTCTTGAGCCGCAGTGTTTTCAATCAAGACTGATTTAACATTTCCTTCTACTGCCAAGTCTTGCTCTTCATTGGACAAGTTAGCCACAATTAGGAAGCGTTGGTCCCCATCTTTACGGATATAGGCAAAGACCTTGTCGGCCGTCTCCAGTAATTCAAAATCAGCTCGAATCAGCCAGCTGTTCTCCTTGCGGATTTGAACGAGTTTTTGATAAGTATAGAAAATAGAATCTGGATTTGCCAGCGCTTCTTGAACATTAATTGCTTGATAGTTTGGATTCACCTCCAACCAAGGTTGACCTGTTGAGAAACCAGCGTTTTTGCTCTCATCCCATTGCATCGGAGTACGGGCATTGTCGCGACCAATGACACGGATACTATCCATGATTTCTTCCATCGGAACGCCTTTTTCAAGAGCTTCACGCGCATAGTTGAGGGATTCAATATCTTCTACTTGGTCCAGTGTTTCAAACGGATAGTTGGTCATCCCAATCTCCTCACCTTGGTAGATATAAGGTGTTCCTCTCATGAGATGAAGCAAAATTGCGAAGGCTTTGGCAGATTTTTCGCGGTATTCCTGGTCATTTCCCCATATTGAGACGATACGAGGAAGGTCATGATTGTTCCAGAAGAGCGAATTCCAGCCGTCCTCAACTCCTAATTCTGTCTGCCATTTGTTGAAAATCTCTTTTAACTTAGCAATATTCAGTTCTTTTTGATAGTGCCATTTAGGCTGACCTTCCTGATACTGAAGACCGATATGTTCAAACTGGAAGACCATAGACAACTCTTGCCCTTTTGGATCCGAGTAGAGCTTAGCAATTTCTGGCGTTGCTCCCCATGTTTCCCCTACTGTTAAGAGATTCTTATCTCCAAAGGTCGCCTGATTCATCTCCTTGAGATAAGGGTGGAGCATAGGACCATTATTGACTACCTTCTCGTCAGGAATTTTCCCAATCATGTCAATGACATCCATGCGGAAACCACCAATACCTTTATCAATCCAAAAGTTCATCATCTCATAGATTTTCTGGCGAAGTTTTTCATTTTCCCAGTTGAGATCAGGCTGTTTCTTGCTGAAAAAGTGGAGATAGTATTGACCTGACTTTTCATCGTATTCCCAAGCAGATCCGCTAAAGATAGACTCCAAATCATTGGGCTCATCTCGCCAGATATAGTAGTCATGTTCAGGACTGTCAGGATTTTCACAGGCCTCGACAAACCAAGCATGCTCATCCGAGGTATGATTGACCACCAAGTCCATGATGATGCGAATATCACGCTTCTTGGCTTCCGCAATCAGTTGGTCCATGTCCTCCATAGTTCCGAAAATAGCTGCAATCGCTTGATAATCAGCAATATCGTAGCCATTATCGTCCATAGGGCTGTCATAAACCGGAGAAAGCCAAATCGCTGTGATTCCTAACTTGGCTAGATAGTCCAACTTACTAGTAATACCTGGCAAATCACCAATTCCATCTCCGTTGCTATCCATAAAACTCTTAGGATAAACTTGATAGACTACGGCATTGTGCCACCATTTTTCTTGCATCTTCTTACCTCATTATTTTAATAATCTATAGTCTATGATAGCGCTTTTCTAATTTTTGTGCAAGCGTTTGCCTAATCTTTTTACTTCCTTTTTTAACTCCATAGTTTCCTAACTTCCAATTTTTTATTATAATAGAGGTCAGAGGTAAAAAAATGAAAAAACAAGCTTTTAGTTCTGAACAATATTTGAATCTACAACGTGACCATATTTTAGAGCGTATCAATCAATTCGACGGCAAGCTCTATTTGGAATTCGGTGGAAAAATGTTAGAAGATTTCCACGCTGCTCGTGTCCTTCCTGGTTATGAGCCTGACAACAAAATCAAGCTCTTGCAGGAATTGAAAGAGCAGGTTGAGGTTGTGATTGCCATTAACGCTAGCAACATCGAACATTCCAAAGCCCGTGGCGATTTGGGTATTTCCTATGATCAAGAAGTCCTTCGTTTGATTGATAAATTCAATGAATTAGGGATTTTTGTCGGCTCTGTTGTCATCACACAGTACGCTGGCCAACCAGCTGCAGATGCCTTCCGCAACCAACTTGAGAAAAACGGGATTGATTCTTATCTTCATTATCCAATCAAAGGATATCCAACAGATATGGATCATATCATTTCTCCAGAAGGTATGGGGAAAAACGACTACATCAAAACAAGTCGTAACTTGATTGTCGTAACTGCTCCTGGACCCGGTTCTGGAAAATTGGCAACCTGTATGTCCAATATGTACCACGACCAAATCAATGGTATCAAGTCTGGTTACGCTAAATTTGAAACCTTCCCGGTCTGGAATCTTCCCCTTCATCACCCAGTCAACTTGGCCTACGAGGCTGCCACAGCTGACCTTGACGATGTCAACATGATTGACCCTTTCCATCTCCAAACCTATGGAGAAACCACTGTCAACTACAACCGTGATATCGAGATTTTCCCAGTGCTCAAGCGCATGTTGGAACGTATCCTTGGTAAATCTCCATACGCTTCTCCTACAGATATGGGTGTCAACATGGTTGGTTTCGCTATTACAGATGATGAAGCTGCTGTCGAAGCTTCTAAACAAGAAATCATTCGTCGCTACTATCAAACTGTACTTGACTTCAAGGCTGAAAAAGTTGGCGAAGCTGCTGTCAAGAAAATTGAGTTGCTCATGAATGACCTCGGCATCACACCTGCAGACCGCAAGGTTGCTGTCGCTGCTCGTCAAAAAGCAGAAGAAACTGGCGGACCAGCCCTAGCCCTTGAATTGCCAACTGGTGAAATCGTGACTGGTAAGAACTCAGAGCTCTTTGGCCCAACAGCCGCTGCTTTGATCAATGCTATCAAGAAATCAGCTGACATTGATAAAGAAGTAAAACTCATCGAACCTGAACTTGTCAAACCAATCCAAGGTCTTAAAATCGATCATCTAGGTAGCCGCAACCCACGCCTACATTCAAATGAAATCTTGATTGCACTGGCTATCACAGCTACAGAAAATCCTGATGCTGCCCGCGCTATGGAAGAGCTTGGCAACCTCAAAGGAAGCGAAGCCCACTCAACCATCATCTTGACAGATGAAGACAAGAATGTCCTTCGCAAATTGGGTATCAACGTAACCTTTGACCCTTATTACCAATACGATCGCTTGTATCGTAAGTAAAGATTTGAACCTCTCCACTCTCGGAGAGGTTTTCTCTCTGTCTCAGGAGCCAGCTTTGTGTTATAATGAAAGAAGAAAACTGAAAGGATTTACCATGTCAAAAGAAGTTATTGTTGAAAGTTTTGAACTTGACCACACTATTGTTAAAGCACCCTATGTTCGCTTGATTGGGGAAGAAACAGGACCAAAAGGAGACATCATCTCCAATTATGATATTCGCTTGGTGCAACCAAACGAAGACTCGATCCCTACTGCTGGCCTTCACACTATTGAGCACCTCTTGGCCAAACTCATCCGTACCCGCATTGACGGTATGATTGACTGTTCACCATTTGGATGCCGCACAGGCTTCCATATGATTATGTGGGGACGCCATACCAGCGCCGAGATTGCAGCTGTTATCAAGGATTCGCTCAAGGAAATCGCTGAAACTACTACTTGGGAAGATGTTCCAGGGACAACCATCGAATCTTGCGGAAACTACAAGGACCACAGCCTCTTCTCTGCTAAAGAATGGGCTAAACTCATCCTTGAACAAGGGATTTCAGACGATGCTTTTGAGCGTCATGTGATCTAAACACAAAAAAGGAACCAGTTTTTCAGCTGGCTCCTTCTTTTTTATGCTCAAAATCTCTAGTTAAGCTTTCTCACGAATAACCAAACCACCGTCTTCCATATCTGCTTCTAGGTGTTTGGCATCTAGGTGATCCAAGTGGAAGTCTGTGACTTTGTCACGGATTTGTTGTTCAACCACACGACGGAGTGGACGAACACCCATGACTTCATCGTAGCCTTCTTCTGTGATATAGTCTTTAGCCGCTTGACTAACTGCTAAATCAATGTCTTTCTTAGCCAAGGTTTGGTTGACTTCAGCCAGCATCAAGTCCACAATTTTAGAAAGGTCTTCCTTAGTCAAGTGTGAGAACTCAATGACTGCGTTAAAGCGGTTGAGGAACTCTGGACGGAAGAATGGTTTCAAACGGTCCATCAATTCTGGTTTGTCCGCATCTTCTGTCAAGTTAGCTTCGTAACCAAAGCCTGCGTTTGAAGTTGCGATAATGACAGTGTTCTTAAAGTTCACGGTATTTCCTTGACCATCAGTCAAACGACCATCATCCAATACTTGGAGGAGAAGGGTGATTACTTGAGGATCAGCCTTTTCGATTTCGTCCAAGAGAATGATAGAGTAAGGATTGCGACGAACACGTTCTGTTAAGGTATTGCTATTGTCATCATAACCCACATAGCCTGCTGTTGTACCAATTAGCTTAGAAACAGCTGTGCGGTCACTGTATTCAGACATATCCAAACGGATGATGGCATCCTTGGTTCCAAACATATCTAGCGCCAATTGCTTAGCAAGTTCTGTCTTACCAACCCCAGTTGGTCCTACAAAGAGGAAGCTACCGATTGGGCGATTACCTTCATCAAAACCAGCACGGTTACGACGGATAGCACGGGCTACAGCTTCAACTGCCTTATCTTGACCGATTACCTTATCTTGCAGACGATGAGCCATATCTTTCAAACGTTCGATATCAGATGCTCCCATTTGTGACACTGGAATACCGGTCATTCGTTCTACAGACTCAGCCACATCGTTGACACTTGCAGTCACTTTCATATCTTCTGTGTGGTTTTCGATTTTCTTTTCCAATTCTGCGATACGTGTTTTATAGTTTAGAGCTGCTTCAAAATCTTCTGCCTCAACTGCTTTTTCTTGCTTGTCTTTTTCTACCTCAATTTCACGTTCAACAGCATGCACATCTGTTACAGGATGTTGAGCCGCCAAGTGAGCTGCTGTAACATCGACAAGGTCGATAGCCTTATCTGGCAAGCTACGTTGAGGAATATACTGAACAGAATAATCCACCGCTGCTTTCAAAACTTCGTCTGGCAAGATGACATTATGGTGTTGTTGATAGAGGTCACGAATTCCTTGAAGAATTTTATATGTATCCTCTGCTGAAGGAGCATTGACCTTGACTTCGTTGAAACGACGAGCAAGAGCTGCATTCTTCAAGATAGTGTTACGGTATTCATCTTGAGTCGTTGCCCCAATAACAGTCAATTCACCACGAGAGAGAGCTGGCTTGAGAATATCCGCAAGCCCTTTAGAACCACTATCTCCACCAGTGCTACCAGCACCAAGAATTTGATGAATTTCATCAAAGAAGAGGATAATATTCCCTGCTTCTTTTACTTCATTGACTAAGTTTTGAACGTTTTCTTCAAAGCTACCACGGTACTGAGTACCAGCCTCAAGACCTGAAATATCAATAGAAATGATTTCCTTGTTCTTAATGGCGGCTGGAACATCTCCATTTACAATGGCTTGTGCTAGACCTTCTACAACTGCTGTCTTACCAACACCTGCATCTCCGACCAAAACAGGATTGTTTTTGGTACGACGTGAGAGGATTTCAGATGTTTCTTGAATTTCCTTGTTTCGTCCGATAACAGGATCCAACTTTCCTTCACGCGCTTCTGCTGTCAAGTTACGACCGAGTTTAGCAAGGACACCATCTTGTTTCATACCTGAAGCCTGTTGTTGCATTTGTCCATCAGTTTCTGCATTTCCTGGCAATTGACCAGTCGCACGATAGTGAGCAAATTCCTCAGGTGTCACTTCACGACCATTAATCAAGTAGCGACGATTTTCAGAACTGTATCCTCGCATACCACCCATCAATTGGTTAAATAAATCGTCCATGTTGTTAAAATTATTAAAGTTGTTGTTCATATTCTTTACCTCTTTTTGTTTACTTAATTATAATTACTGATATTGACTATCTTTGACCTTTGTCTTAAAAAATTTAGACTAGCTAAATCGCTACCCTACGTACTATTTCTGGTTTTTCTTTTTCAAGCAGGAGTAGACTATCTTTACTTCTGAAGATTTCTAGATTAAACATAGACCCACCTCTTTCTATTTTACTTTAAATAAGTGTTCACGTAAGGCTTTCATTTACCTTACGTTCATAATATACTACATTAGTCAGAAAAGGTCAATAGATTTGACTTTAATTGACCAATATTTTTTAGAATGCAAAAACACCCTGAAATATCAGGGTGCCATTCTTACATCAAATATAAAATTGCTAGGGTCAGGAGACTTGCTAGAAGTCCCACTCCCCAAAAGAAGAAGTCAACCTTCCACTCGCTCCAAGGATTTCCTTTACCAGAAAATCCTCCAAGTTCAAAATGGTGATGCACAGGCGTCATACGGAAAATACGTTTGCCACCAGTCATTTTGAAATAACCGACTTGCATCATGACCGAAGTTGTTTCAAAGACATAAACAATTCCGATAATCAAGAGAGTCCATTCTTGGTGGAGGGCCATAGAGATAGCTGCCAGCATTCCACCGAGAGCCAAACTTCCCACATCCCCCATAAAGACCTTGGCAGGCTTATGGTTAAAGACAAAGAAGCCGAGCAAGCCACCAATCATGGCCAGAATCACCAGAAGAATATCCATCTGGCCTTGCACATAGGCAATAGCTCCATATGCAGACAAACTAATCACGACTGAAATACTAGCCAGACCATCAATTCCGTCTGTCAAGTTGACTGCGTTTGAAAAACCAACTAGCCAGAAAAGGGCGAAGACAATATAGAAAATCCCTAGATGCACTTGGTAGCCAAAGACTGAAAGCATATCACCACCGCGCTCATAGAAAAGGTAGAAAACGACACCACCTAGAAGCTGAAGTGCCAATTTTTGCTTAGGATTCAGCCCCTCATTGATTTTACGAAAGACCTTGAGGAAGTCATCTAAAAATCCGATTAAACCATAAAGAACCAAGATGAACAAAATCATTCCCACATTATTGCTGAGTTGGTTACTAAATAAGGCAAGCAAGAAGGCAACTAAAACAGAAGCAATTAAGAAAACCAAACCTCCCATTGTAGGAGTCCCAGCTTTTGCCTGGTGCTGTTTGACATCCTCATGCATCTGCTGACCTGTAATTTGCGCCTTTCGATAAAATTGGATAAAGGCCGGAATTCCTACTAAAGTTAGTAAAAATGTCACAATTCCAGCACTGATGGAAATAAACATATTAGTCTCCTAAAGTTAATTTAATTTTTTTAATGTTTTTGATAGCTGTATTGGTCCGAACATCTTGCTTTTGAACAACGGAACCTGAGCCTTCAAATTCTAATTTAATATCTAACCATTTGGCAAAGGTCTCAGCAGTCTCTTTTTTCCAACCATACATGTCTGGAATTTCTTCTACCTTATCAGATAAAAGGAGAACTTGTTGGTTAGGTGCTAGATTTTTTCCTTCTTCTACAGAAGACTCTTTAATCTTTGTTCCAGTACCCACAACGATTGGTTGAACAAGGTTACGTCGTAATTCCTCTGCTAAATCACCCGGCGTGTAATCCTTAGTTGCAGGCATTGCATAACTTGTAGTCTTACTAAACTGCTCCAAATTCTTAGCAGTTGACTGAAGATTGAGTGATTCTTTCATAGCTGAGGCTCTTTCAAGAATTGGATTGGCAAACTCTCCAAGTTGAATACCTGAATAATGCTCAGGTTGTTGAACAGTCACATAGAGGATAAAGTCAGGATTTTCCGCTGGGTGCATAGAAACAACTGAGAAAATGTAGTTTGTTGAACCTGTAAGATAACCACCATTTTTCTCATCTGCAATCTGCGCAGTCCCTGATTTAAGGGCCACATTCTGACCCGGAACATTGACAGTTGCCTTGCCTGTACTATGATTATACATAGTTCCATATGTAGGGTCTGTTCCAACCATAACCATGTGGTCACGCGTGACTGATGCCGCTTCTTTCGATACAGGATTTCCGACAACCTCTTTTTGAGATTTACGAACAGATTGGTCATTAGGGTCATAAAGGGCACTGATAAATTTCGGCTCTAACATAACACCATCATTGGCAATGGCTGTAAAAGCACGTAGCATCTGGGTCTGCGTTACAGAAATCCCCTGACCAAATGCACTCATGGCAATATTGACAATATTATCTGCAGGCAATTGACCTGTATACTCATCAGTCAGACCAAAACGCGTCGGCACCCCAAACTTAAAGCGATTGAGATAATCCAGCCAAGTCGCATCTCCCATTTTCTGCTCGAGCAAGGTCATCCCGATATTACTAGAGTGGGCAAAACCTTGAGAAAAGGTCATTGTTCCACCACTCGTCAAACCTTCGTTAACGTCCCAGTCTCGAATGGTTGCATCTGCTATTTTTAATTCACTGCTATTGAAGTATTCTCCACCTGGGAAAGTATTATTATCAATAGATGATGCTAGCGTCATGACCTTCATAGTTGATCCTGGTTCATAGTTACTTTGATAAAGAATATCACGCCAAACAAAGTCCTTGGTGATTCCTTCTTTAGTATCTGCATTAAAGGTAGGGCGTTGGGTCGTGGCGAGGATTTCACCGGTCTTTGCACTGACCAAGGTCGCGGTCATATACTTACCTTTTACTTTTTCTAGAAAGGCATCCATCTGAGTTTCCATGAAAGATTGGAGTGGGCTAGACAGTGTTGTATAAACATCCTTGCCATCCACAGTTTGTTGCGACACCTGTTCTGTACCTGGTACGATATTTCCTACACGGTCTTTTTCATAGGTAATAATACCGTCTGTCCCAGCAAGAATGGTATTTAAAGAACTCTCCAAACCAGAAGTTCCTAACAAACTCTTACTGCCGTCCTCATTTTCATGAAGTTGGGCTAAGCCAATAAAACTAGATGCAAATTGTCCATTTGGATAGCTTCTGTTAGGGCTAGTTGTAAAGTCAATCCCTTCCACACTAGCCTCTTTTAATTCTTTTTTAATCGCCATCATATTGGCATAGGTAATCCCATTTCCTTTTGCACCAAAGGAAACCTGGGTCAGATTTGGTTGAGCCAGTTGTTCTTTCACATAAGCTTCATCCATATCCAAATACTTATGGAAGACTTCAGCTACCTTATTAAACTGCGAATCCTCTACATAAAGAATTTTACCTGTTGCTGACTTGTATTTTTTATCAATAACAGCATAGACGTTATAAGAGGTCGCATCTTCAGCGATAGGCACTCCATTTCGGTCATAGATAGTCCCACGTTTGGCAGGAACTGTTCGAGTTGTTTGGTGAACTTTTCTAGCCTCTTTTACCAAGTCAGTACCAAATATATTACCTTTTGCGATAATATACGCAAAATTGGCCAAAAAGAGGGCGAAAAGGGCAACAGCTACAAAGCTGAGGTACTTTCCAACTATCCTACGGTTTTTTGCTGGAGATTTACGATTTTTTATCGCAAATCGGGTTATTTTTTCTGTCCATTTCATATCTTACTCCGCTGTTCGGATATTTTCATTATTCAATTTCAAATCTTTTTTATCTGCAATCTCTTTCAAGCGCTCTGAACGAATCAATTCATTGACTTCCTGCTTAGCATCGTCCAGCTCTGTCTTCTTCTCCTCTATCTGCGCATTGATTTTTGTCAAATCACTTTGCACTTGCAAGAGCCGTGTCTGCATAAAGATAATGCTCACTGCTAAAACGAGAGCCGTAAAAGCGATGGAAAGATAAAAAGCCTTCTCCACACGTGAGAATTTTTTTATACGATTCTGCAAGAATTGACTGGTTGTTTCTTTCTTATCTACCATTTTTTCCTCTTACTTGTGAATTTTTCTGGCCACGCGCAACTTGGCTGAGTGCGAGCGGTTATTGGCTTCTAATTCTTCTGCACTTGGCAAGATTGGCTTACGGGATACCAATTCCATCTTGGGCTTGAGATCATCTGGGATGAAAGGTAAACCTTTGGGAACTTCAACCGTTGAAGCTTCCTTAAACAACTGTTTGGTCAAGCGGTCTTCCAAGGAATGAAAGGTAATCACTGAGATTCTACCATCTAAAGCCAACATATCCATAGCCTGCTGGATAGACTCATCTGCCGCTCCCAGCTCATCATTGACTTCAATTCGAATAGCCTGGAAAATCTGCTTGGCAGGATGGCCCTTCTTCTTGAGTTCCTTGGCAGGTTTGGCTGACTTGATAATTTCTGCCAATTCAGTCGTTGTCTCGATTGTCTTGATTTCACGTGCCTGTTCAATCTTACGCGCAATCTGTTTAGAGAATTTGTCCTCGCCATATTTGAAGAAAATACGGACCAAGTCATGATAGTCATAGTGGTTTACCACTTCATAGGCTGTCAGACTAGCATCCTGATTCATGCGCATGTCCAGTGGTGCATCCTTTTTATAAGAAAAACCACGCTCACGCTGGTCCAATTGAGGACTAGACACTCCTAGATCATAACAAATTCCATCAATTTCCTGAACACCAGCTTCGCGCAAACGTGCCTGTAAATGACGGAAGTTATCCTTGATAAAGGTCACCATTCCCTTTTCAATGTAAGGTGCCAAGCGTTTTTGCGCATTGTCAATGGCATTCTGGTCCTGGTCAAAGGCATAGAGATGGCCTTTTTCACTTAATTTACTTAATAAATATTCGCTATGGCCCGCTCCACCCAAAGTCGCATCAACGTAGATACCGTCAGGCTTTACGTCGAGCATATCAATCGTTTCGTGGAGTAAGACTGTTACATGATGAAATTCTTTTGTCATATCCTATCTATTTTACCACAAATCCGACTAGCTTGCACTAGTCAGACAAATAGGTCAAAAACAAGTAAGATTTCTTTAAGAAATATGTCAAATATGCTTGACATTCACTTCACAGAAGAATATAATGTAGTCAAATATATGCGACACAATTCAGAAAGGAGAACAGATGAATCGTGTGAAAGAATTTCGCAAGGAACTAGGCATTTCCCAGCTCGAGTTAGCCAAGGATATCGGTGTCTCGAGACAAACCATCAATATGATTGAAAACGACAAGTACAATCCAACCCTGGAACTCTGTCTCAATCTCGCCCGCAGCCTCCAAACTGACCTCAACAGTCTCTTTTGGGAGGAAGATTTTTGAAAAAGGAGCAAACTCATGAAAAAAGAAACCTTCACTGAAAAACTCATCAAACGCATATACGGAATTTCTGGCCCGCTTGACGAACACAAACGGCGCGAGGCTGATCGTATTGGTAATCAAGTCTTTATCATTCTCTTTTATCTGATGACATTTGGGAATCTCATCCCCTTCGTCCTCGCTTATAGATATCCCCAAGTAGTCGCAGTCGGATATCCAATCATTATCTTTCTGATTTCCATGATTTCTGCTCTCTATGTGCTCTCCCAAACCAAAAAAACAGGCATCACAGCTATTGATCCAGATATGCTAAGCGAGAAAGAAAGTAAGCAACTACACTACCCTGGTCTGAAAGCGGGTTTGTTTGTTGGTCTATTGATATTTTTTATAACACCTCTTCTCCATATACTGCTAGGTGAGAGCCAGGGCTATCTTCAGTCTCTTCTCGCTTTTAAAAATATTTCTTCAAGTATACTCCATTCTGTCTTCTTTGGAGTGGTTATACAGCTTATCATTTCCCGTCGCATTGAAAAAGCTAAGAAGGATCAAGATGAGGATGAGGATTAGGAGGTAGCCTATGAAATCACTAGTAACTTTACTTACCTATCATCTTTTGTTTGCTTCACTGCTTATCTTCATCATCGTTTCAGGGAACTTGCCAATCAGCGAGATACTCCTCCTTCTAGTCTTTATTCCAGCCCTCAACAAAGGACTGACTTATCTAAAAATTGACTCCCAAAAAACACGCATACTCAACTTAGCACTATGCTTTATGATTCTATCTTTGCCACAACTGATGCTCATCTCAATCAGCTGGAAATACTATTTACTGTTCACCATCGCAATCCTTTCTTCTATCACTTATCTTTATTATCTCTATCAATTCGTAAAAGAAAGTCAGTAAAACCGCTCATTTAGGAGGTTACTAACATGAAAAAAGAAGACTTAACCACTCGCCTACTTCGAAATCTCTTTCATATTCAAGGCCCTTTTGATGAATGCCGACAAGAGATTATCTACAAAGCCTGTGCCCGTTCCATGGTTCAAATCGTTTATTCTTCCTTCTTCCTCTTCTTGTTTTATCTGTTATTTGGACGCTTCATAGAGGCCGTTCGCTATGCCATGCCCTACGTTTACTCTGGACTCATTTTCTTCATTACCTTAAAAACTCAGAGAGCCGTCAAAGAACTCCATCTGGAAAAAGATGACAAGTCAGAAATCATCCTCAAAACCTACAGCAAAACTCAAATCAAATTTCGGAGTTGGATTGTGTTTATCGGTATTCAGATTGGTCTCTTTACCTTACTCATCTTTCATAAAGTCTTCGTTCAGCAGATGTCCCTTTCAGATTTTGGGAAGTTGCTCATGCAATTTGATAAAAGTGTTCCTCTCCTGATGTATGGCCTGATTATCGGTAGCATTTTTGGAACCCTGACCTACGGATTTCTATCACTGCAGGAGGAGAAAACTCCTAAAAATACCAAACAGAAGGAGAAGAGCAACCAATGACTTCGCTATATGATTTTTCAGTTTTGAACCAAGACAATCAAGAAACTCCACTAGATGCCTATCGTGGGAAGATTCTCTTGGTTGTCAACACTGCTACTGGATGCGGTTTGACACCCCAGTACCAAGGTCTCCAAGAACTCTATGACCGCTATCAAGACCAAGGTTTTGAGATTTTAGACTTCCCTTGCAATCAGTTTATGGGACAAGCACCAGGCAGTGCAGAAGAAATCAACACCTTCTGTAGTCTACATTACCAGACCAGCTTCCCACGTTTTGCCAAAATCAAGGTCAACGGTAAGGAAGCAGACCCTCTCTATGTTTGGTTGAAAGAACAAAAATCTGGCCCACTGGGAAAACGAGTCGAATGGAATTTCGCTAAGTTTCTCATTGGTCGTGATGGGCAGGTCTTTGAACGCTTCTCTTCAAAAACAGACCCAAAACAAATTGAAGAGGCGATACAAAAACTACTATAATTTCACAATCTCACTATTATTAGTTCTCCTTTAGCCTAAGAATAGTGGGATTTTTTGATGGGCTTTGACTTGAATAGAAAAACACCCCATGATATGAGCCATGAAGTGTTGTAAAAATGATACATTTACAGCAGACTCCCCTCTACTGACTACTATTTTTAACCCCAGCATATACATAGGTCCTATTTCTAGGACACGCTTTTTCCGTTACCACCCTAAAATAAAAGCTATGCTCCCGCCCATCCTTGGCATTTTCCTTGTTTAAGACAAAGTAGTTTTTCTGATTCATCGCCATGGTTCGTAGGATGTCATCAATCAAAAAAGTCAAGGGTACGTTCATGGCAGAATATTTTTGAAAATCCTCTTCAAAACGAATATAGTCATCTGAAAAATAATCCATCTGCAGTTTGTTTTCATACAGCTCTTTTCTAGTCATAAACTCCCTCCTCCCACAGTCGAATTTCTAGGATATCTGCAACCTCTATCAACCTATATCCCTCGTTTGTCCTAATAGATAGAGTCTGATGTGATAACTCTCTCACCACACCGATGATAGTCGCCTTCTGCTTCTTTTCCTTGACCACAAAACTCCCCTTAAGTTGGCCAACATAAAGCTGAGAAAGCAAGTGCAACTTCTCATCTGGAGTCAAATCCGTCGAAAAATCAACACGGCTTTTTTCTTCACTGAGCGAACTGGTGTGTTCTGAAAGGTAAAATCCCATCCACTTCTGCATACCTGGATCTTGATAATATCGCGCGGATTGAAAAGGTAAATAAGAACGATCAATCATTGTAATCCATCTAATCCTCCAGCAGAATGTCCCCCAATCAGCTTGCTTCTGGCAAGACTCCTAGAGGCTTCTTCCAGTGCATTGGCTCTTAAAAGAGAAGTGAAACCAAATTGTTCCCGAATGGAGTCAATGGCCGTCTGGAGCCTTTCTTCTTTTTCTAGCTTGTCAACATCATCAAAGAGAGATATCAAACCAAAGGGCTCGTCTACAAAGCCTGAATAGTTTACACCGACACTTCTGACTGCTCCAGAAGTGTATTTGTTATGAAATAACTTCAAAACATAATTCGTTAAGACAGCTGTATTATTGGTCGGTTCGACCTTCATTTGTGTGTGAATAGACGACCTGACCTCCTGTTTAGAGAAACCGACATAGATAGAGACAAGGGTTGTTTTCTTGCCAGACCTTCTCAATCTAATAGCCACCTGCTCCGCCATTTCTCGAAGAATAATTTCAATATCCCGTAGCTTCACGTAGTCTCTCGGCAAGATTTGAGAATTCCCCAAGCCCTTGGATTTGGCTTTATAAGGCTTATGAACATTGCTCTCATCAATTCCGTTAGCATGAAACCACAAACGAAGACCAGCCTGACCCAGAGCTTTTTTTAGCTGGTCAGGATTGCTGGTTGCCAATTCCTTGATGGAAAAAATCCCCAGAGCATGCAAGCGTTTCTCCATCCGCCTGCCAATTCCCCAAAAGTCGGTCATCTTGGGAATGAACCAGACCTTCTCTTCCACATCCTGGTAAGACCAGTTGGCCCTCATGGTCGGAGTGTGCTTGGCTTCATTATCCAGAGCCAACTTGGCCAGTAAGGGATTGGCATTTGACATACCTACTGTAGAGTAGATCCCTGTCTGCCTCCAAATATCCCTCTGAATACGAGCAGAAAGCATATCCAGCTTGTCTTTGCGAGAGAGACTCTTATCTGGGATAAAATAGTTGAGCGAACTAGTCAGGTCAATAAAGCCCTCATCGATAGAGTAAGGATAAATATCATCTGGACTGCCATAGTTTTGAAAGATTCGCTGGATTTCCATATTGACTGCAATGTACTCGTCCATTCGAGGAGGGACAATCAAGGTCACTTGAGCCCAATCTTCGATGTAACGAACATAGTCCGAGTCAGTCGGTAAACCTTGCTTTCGAGCATTGTAATAAGAAAATTTGCGCGTTTTGATATCAAAAGGCAGATCATAGGCCCGACCAACATTTGACTTGCCAAAAATCTTCTTAAACATGGGAGAGGAGGCTAGGATAAGACCAGTCGAATTATCCGCGCGACTCATGACACAAAGCGAAGTCTTCAGCGGATGCAAGCCCCGTTTCACACACTCAACGCTGGCATAAAAGGATTTCATATCGACAAAGGCAATATCGCTTTTTGGCTCTCTGGAATAATCAAAGTAGCCCATAGGCTAACCCTCCATCGGCACAAAATTCCCAACGATAATCCCTACAATCCGAGGATCTTCCTCATAGGAAATGAAAATGTCCTTGTATTTAGGATTGATCGAAACCAGACGCAAGCCATCTTCCTCACGATAAACCCGTTTGATATAGGTTTGGTTGTTACAAACCACTGCATAAACTGCCCCATCATAGTCAAATCCTGTCTCTCGAATCAGAGCCACTGAACCATTTTGATATTTAGGTTCCATAGAGTCCCCAGATACCCAAGACGCAAAATCATGGGCCAACTCCTCATTAAAGTAAACCGTATCAAAATTCCTGTCATCGTAGACCGACGCCCCAATCCCTGCTGACATGCGTTCGTAGACACGGTACTCGTAGAGGCGCTCTGGCATGGTCGTCACCTTCTGTCCTTGTTCTTCTTGAGCCAGATTGCGAGCATAGAGAACAACCTTTTCCTTCCCTTTGTTAGATAAGCTATTATAAAGACGTACAATCTCAATCTGAGTAAAATATCCTTTGGGTACCTTTAAAATATTCTCTAACTGGAACACCTTCTCCTTGGACGGTTCCTTGACTCCACGTTCCCAAGCTGAGTAAGCCTGAAAACTAATCCCAAGTTGCTCTGCAATTTCCTTCTGTGTCAGTTTTAACTCTTTCCTCCGAGCCTTTAATTTTTCTGGCTGATACATACTTCACCTCCTAGTATAGAACCTTATCTTAAATGATTTTCCTTAGAAAAGCTAATCTTTAGTTGAGTCACTTTTAAAACTCAACCAATTTGGTTTAGTTTTATTATATAAAAAAAGTAGACAAATGTCCACTAGGAAAAGCAGAAACATCGTGAGTTTTATACTCAATGAAAATCAAAGAGCAAACTAGGAAACTAGCCGCAGGCTGTACTTGAGTACGGCAAGGCGACGTTGACGCGGTTTGAATTTGATTTTCGAAGAGTATTAATCAAACTAAAAGGACCTAGCCCTATACAATACAGAACTAAATCCTTTGAATAAATAATTGATCTAACTCTTAAAATTCCTACAGAAATTCCAGTTTTTCTCTATTTGATACCAGACATTAGTTTTTCAATACGTGGAACGTAGAAGAGTAAGATAATACCGAATACAATCGTAATTCCTCCAACAATTCCATAGTAAGCCACTTCAGTTTCGCTTGTATAAAATTTTACAATTTGAGCATTGATAGCTTGGGCAGCTGCATTACTCAAGAACCAGATAGACATCATTTGTGCTTGGAAGGATTTTGGTGCTAACTTAGTAGTGACTGATAGACCAATCGGCGAAATCAGCATTTCCCCTACAATCACAATAGCCCAACTCATAATCAACCAGAGAGGACTGACCTTAACATCTGTCCCAAAGAGCATCCCTGGTAACATCATCCACAAGAAGGATAAACCTGCAGCAAATAAACCGTAAGCAAATTTCTTAGCAGAGGATGGTTGCTTTTTACCCATTTTCCCCCACAACCATGCAAAAATCGGCACATAAATCATAATGAAAAGTGGATTGATACTTTGAGAAATCACCTTTAAAAATTTGCTCTTGTTTAGTTTAAAAAATATTTCAAAACTTGAAACTTACTTATCTTATCCTCTCCTCTTCAGTAAACAAAAAACATCCCTATGCCAAACTTGTAATTACTAAAATACAAGCCAATAAGCATAGAGATGTAAAACTGTTACACATTAAATAATAGAAATTGTGTACGAAATGTCTCAATTAGTTTTCATTAGTAAATATCACTTCCAACAAACGCCCTCTCAATTCCTTATCCTGATGATGCAAGATATTCATTAAGTCATGAGAATTTTTGGCATTGATGAATTGATTTAATAATCTATCTTTTAATTCATATGGAAGAGAAGCTGTCTTTAGTAGTCTAAAAACTTCATCATTTAAAGATATTGTTTTATTATCTTTACATTCAAATCTAGCTGTATCATTCTTATTTGGCAATTCAATTATAGACACATTCGTTCCTTTAAAATGAATTCTATGCCTTCTATTGCTTGGAACGATACTAGAATCTCCTTGTAATGCTAACTCTAGCATTCCCATTTCCCAATCGATTGATAATCTTGTTTTATATCTTTGACCATTTTGATCTTCAATTATTTCAAAAGAATGTTGTTTGCCTGGGAATACATACCAATCTACAACTTCAGGTAAATCAACACCCATATCTATCTCAGAACCAACCAAGGGAATGATTGCACCACTTTTTGCAAACACAGGCATCGTCGAAATGTCTCTATAAACACTTAACTTCACACCACCTGTGTACTTTTTCTCTGAAAAGAAGTCATACCATTCACCTTCAGGGAACCATACATCTACTTTTGCAGATTGGAATGCCAAATCCATCTTTTCTACAATGGGAGCCACCATCAGTTCTGTTCCAAAAAAGTATTGATTTGAAACATTATAGCTCTCATCATTCTCTGGGTAGAAATAATACATTGGACTAATTAATGGGGAACCTTCTTCATGTGTCTTTACATTCATGGTATATAGATATGGAATCATCTGATGCCTCAAACGAAGGTATTTCTTCATAATCTTAGATGTTGTTTCTGAAAAAAACCAAGGTTCTTTACTATTAAAGGGACTTCTAGAACTATGTAATCGAGTTATCGGACTAAAAACGCCAAACTGTAGCCATCTAGTTTGTAGCTCTTCGTCATAATTCCCCAGCATGTGTCCACCGATATCATGGCTCCACCAACTATAACCGATATTTGATGCTGTCGCTGTAAAATAAGGTTGAAATCTTAAGGAATTCCAACTAATTATAGTATCCCCTGAAAAACCAACAGGGTATCGGTGACTACCCGGCCCTGCATATCTTGATAAAATCAAACCACCTTCTGCATTTTTACAACTATCCTGATAATGATAATGGTTTAAAAGCCACAGTGGATCCAACATGCCTTGTGTCCCTTGTTGCCAGTCAATCCACCAAAAATCTACTCCTTGCTTTTCTAACTTATAATGAACATCTTTAAAGTAGGATTCTCTAAAAGATGGATTAAAAAAATCAAAAATAGCAGGTTCCTCTAATTCTACATTTAATCCCAATCGTTTTGCGACCCGAGGATAAGCTTCTTCATAGGCTCGTATACCATCAGCAGGATGGACATTTAAGGAGAGTTTTAACTTTCTATCATGAAGTTGTTGCAATAACTGTTCTGGATTAGGTATTAAGTTTTTATTCCAACTATATCCTGTCCACCCACTTCCAAAACGGGCTGGAATGTCAGTTATATGCCAATCCATATCTAACACACCGATAGATAATGGAATTTTCTCTGTTTTAAATCTGTCTATTAAATTCAAGTATTCATCTGACGTATATGGCCAATACCTACTCCACCAATTTCCTAAAGCATATCGTGGCAACAAGGGTGTTGAACCAGTCAAATGGTAAAAGTCTCTGATTGCTCCTCTATAATCATGCCCATAGGCAAAGAAATAGAGGTCAATTTGAATTTCTCTCTCAATATAACCAGACTGTTCATCCCAAATAAATCCTTGAGAATCATCCAATAAGGCTATACCATTTCGGCTAATAATTCCATCTTCTAATGGGATTGAGCCATCTGCCTTATCCAGAGTCCGAGCTGTTCCTTTTAACGTTTCAATAGATTCACCAAAATACCAGCGACTACCATATACGGCAAAATTTCCTTTTAATTCTATAAATAAATTTTCGGGGTTAAATTCTCCTTTATTAAAGTGCAGATGAAAATAGTCCGTCATAATATCTAGTACGTTTGATGTCTC
This sequence comes from Streptococcus mitis, assembly GCF_008763935.1. Classification (GTDB taxonomy): domain Bacteria; phylum Bacillota; class Bacilli; order Lactobacillales; family Streptococcaceae; genus Streptococcus; species Streptococcus mitis_DB. Next base: position 323,462 of record NZ_VTQF01000003.1, on the reverse strand, counting down.
TATATAATCTAACGAAACTTGACCAAAATCTCTATTATAGATAAGTTGTGTCGTTCTATCCTCAAAACTTCCAGTTTGAGAGTATTCTAACCTTACTAACTTGTCTGTTAATACAGAGATTCGATAAAACTCTCCCTTAAAAATTTTCAATTTGTTTCCCTCCTTTTATTAAATCTCTTTACTTTATCAAACATTTTATTCGTTACCATTACATTCATCAATCCACAAAAAGCAAATCCTCCAAATGTAAATACGTAAATAGCTGTTAAAACTCGTTCTGGACTACTAAAACTCATATACAGTACAGAAATATTAAATAAAACCAACATGATAGCTTGTATTGGATTTAAAATACAAATTAATACGCTATTTACAATACTATTTTTTAGATTATCTTTAAATAGACCAATATAGGGAAAAACAACACTCATAAAAAGTATTATAACAAATAAAAAGGGCAACACTAACAATAAACTATACTCTGAAAATAAACTTGAATAGCCCCAAAGACAATAGTTCACATATAAAAGTAATTCTATTAGGAGGATAAACAACCAAATAAAGGTTGATTGTTTTAAATTTTGTCTAAAGATCCGAAAATAATGATAAGCAATATCGGTATCTTTACCTTTTAAAATACGATACCACATTGTCGTAAGAGAAGTTAGTGATGCCCCAATTGTAACTATTGGAATACAACTAACAATAAATAGAGTATTTAAAATAATTAAATCTGTCAAAAAAGTTAAAATTCTAACCATTTTTCCATCTAATGAAAATAATTTTTGCATAATAGATATCTCCATAAAATCGATTGCCTTAACTCTATATTTTATAATGTCAGTTGTACAAAAATATTACCTAAATTATTTAAAAAACATTTCCAAATTTCTTTAAAAATTAGAATAAAGGAAGCGAGATAATCTGATGTTATCAGTCTCGCTTCCTATAATTAGCTAGTCCCTTGTTCATACAACCAAGAGTTCATATAAAATATTACTCTTTTACTTCTTTTTGGTAACGATTATATGCTTCCTGTTGAATCTTCATAAATTCGTCCAATCCCATATTCTTAAGAGTTTCTTTGTATGAGTCCCATTCTTTTTCTATGCCGCCTTCAACTACCCATTTAGATGCTTGTTGTTTGACATAAGATTCAATACTCACATAGATTGATGATAATTTGTTAAGTTCTTCTTGTGAATAAATCACATTAGGGTAAGCTGGTAACGCAAATTGTTTCAAATCTTGGTCCATCTTCAATTTCAATCCATCACCTTGTGTTTGATCGATTTCTACGCGACTATTGATATCATCGCTTACGTATTTAGGACCAAAATCTCGAAGTGAATTAATCCATGCCCATTCATCAGCTGATTTACCATCTTTAGGAGGTAACACTTTAAACTTATCACCATTCTTTTCAGTAGCTATTCCAAATGATCCATAGAAATTCTGAATACTTGCTTCATCTGTATATAATTTATCCAACCATTTCAATAATTTAGCAGGGTTTTTGCTCTTATTTGTAATCAAAATTTCATTTCGACCATAGTTGTAATGATCTGGATCAGAAAAGACATATTGTTTACCATCCATACCTTTTAAAGCAGGTAGAGCAATATATTCACTTGAATGTAAGCCAAACGTTGCATCTGCTGTCCAACCACTAGAAACACCTACTCTAGATACTCCCTTATCCATACGTTTTGCTACACTCATAGAGGTATCTTCTGTAAAGATTTCCGGATCAATCAAACCTTTTTTATAAGATTCGTGCATTGCTGCAATCCCTTGTTTATAACTTTCTTCTGTGCGAAGGTAGACTGGTTTTCCATCTTTTACAGACATTTCATACGTATTATCTGCACCTAAACGATTATTGAACGGTAGAATATATGAGAATGTTGGATCAAAGTTTCCTGCTCCGAATGGAATTTCATCAGAAGCGTCTCCATTTCCGTTCGCATCTTTATCCTTAAATTCTTGTAGTACTTTTACTAAATCATCATAAGTCTCTGGAACCTTTAACCCTAAATTATCTAGCCACTTTTTATTAATAAATAGCTGATTAGCTACTGTAGGACGCATTGGTAATTTTTTAGGCAGGCTGTAGATATGACCATCTGGTGAAGTAATCATAGCTTTAATCTTAGGTTCTTTCTCCATAGCCTTAGTTAAATTAGGCATGTTTTCCTTGATTAAATCTTCCAATGGAATAAACAAAGATTGGTTCTGAGCAATTTCTGAATCTGTAAAAGCATTTGAACCTAAAAATGCATCTGGTAAATCTCCGCTAGCAACCAACACAGATTTCTTATCTGACCAATCTGCTGCCACAAGTGTATCCCATTTAACATCAATACCTGCTTCCTTGGCAGAATCTGTTAGAAAACCTTTATGATAATCTTCTCCCCAGTCAGACCAACGAACAGTCGTAATTTTATAAGAATCTTCTCCAGATTTATCATCCGTATTCGCATTATTGGAATTTGCGCAGGCTGTCAAGCCAGCAAGTGTAACTGTTCCTAAGAACAAATATGTAAATGATTTACTTTTCATGTTTTTCTCCTATTCTTTCAACGCGCCAATCATTACGCCTTGATTAAAATATTTTTGAACAAAGGGATACAACAACATAATCGGAGCGGTTGAAATAACAATTGCTGCATATTTCATCATATCGGCCTTGATACGAAGATCTGATGCCACTTCTCCTGTTGCTTGCGATTGTAACATTTGGTTACTAATTAGTAAACGTCGTAAAATTAATTGCAATGGTTGCAAATTTTCATTCGTTAAATAAATTAAAGCATTAAACCACGAATTCCAAATACCAACTGCAGTCCAAAGTCCAATAACTGCTATAATAGCTTTTGATAAAGGAACGACTATCTTAATAAAATAACGAATTGTACCACATCCATCAATTTGCGCAGCCTCCCACATCCCGTCTGGAATACTATTATTAAAGAAAGTTCTAGCAACAATAATATTGTATGATGAAACTGCAAAAGGTATTACCATTACCCAAAATGTATCAATCAAGCCTACATTCTTTACTGTTAAGTAGGTAGGAATCAAGCCACCTGATACGAACATAGGAATAATGTATAGAATGCTCATCCACTTTCTACCAACTAATTCTTTTCTAGATAAAGCGTAACCAGCTGGAATATTGACTACTAAAGCAACTAAGGTACCAACAACAGTATATAAAATGGTATTTAAATAGCTACGCAAAAATAAAGGTTGTTGAATAAGACGTAAATATCCATCTAATTTCCATTCTCTAGGAATAAACCATACCTTCCCATTTGCAACATCTGAAGGATTGCTAAAAGATGCAATCACTACAAACCATAACGGATAAACAATTAACAAGATAAGGAAAATTGCTAAACCATAGGTAACTATATCAAATAATAATTCAGAGTTTGTTTTTCTTGATTTATGAAACCATCTCACTTTAAGCACTCCTTCCTTTAAAAAAGACCCGTTCTAGTATATCTTTTTGAGAACCAGTTAACAGATAACAAAATTATTAGATTGACTACGGTGTTAAATAACCCTATAGCTGTCGAATAACTATACTGAAAGTTCACCATACCAACTTTATAAACATAGGTCGAAATTATCTCACTTCCTGCTAAATTAAGAGGATTCTGTAATAGTAACACTTTCTCAAACCCTACACTTAATAAACTACCTGCTCTTAATATTAGTAAAATCATAGCAGTCGGCAAAAGTAATGGTAATTCTATATGCCGAATTTTTTGTAATCTAGAGGCACCATCCATAGTTGCAGCCTCATAATATGTAGGATCAATTGCAGAAAGGGCTGCTAGATAAATAATACTATCCCAACCTATATGTTGCCATACATCACTCCAAACATACACACCTGCAAAATTAGTAGGTTTTGATAAAAAATCTGGAATAGTAATTCCAACAGACTTAAATACATTCGCTAACAAACCGCTAGTAGGAGATAAAAATAAGATAATCATCCCACACATAACCATTGTAGAGATAAAATGGGGTAAGTAAGTTGTCACTTGAAATATTTTTCTAAATTTCCCAACTCTTAACTGATTACTAATGATAGCTAGTATAATAGGTAAGGGGAAACCTACTACAATACTATAAAGTGAAATTTTTAATGTATTGAACATAGTTGTCCCGAATTGGAATGATGAGAAAAATTGAGTAAAGTACTTAAACCCTACCCACTGACTAGCAAAGATACCATTGGCTGGTGAATAGTCTTTAAATGCAATAATTAATCCCAACATGGGAATATAGGAAAATAAAATTAATAGCAATATTGAAGGAAAAAGTAATATATATAACGGAATACTATGCTTTAATTTTATTTTATGAAGTTGAGATGCTACTTTCATTTTTTTCCTCCTATTTGTTTTTCTACGATTATTTTACACCATATAGAATTCCCTTAATATAACTTTTTGGACTAGGTTTATCAATTTTTCAGTTTTTTAATTTTAAAAACTATTACTTTTCCGACATCTTGATAAAACATATCTGTTTTGTTACATGATATCATATTTTCAAAGTGCTATAATTTTAATAGGAGACTAGTATATGAAATTAAATCACGACTTATCAAAAAAACATTCCATTCATTTTTTCTTTAAACTCCTACTTGTACTACTATTGATAAATATTTTAATCAATATTGCTATGAGTAACATAACTAGAAATTTTATTAAAAACCAAAATATAGTACACTTACGTAGTTCAATTGAAATTTATGCTGATTCTGTTAATGAGAAATTGCATTCTGTAGAACGCTTTATGTACTCAACAATAACGCATAATGAATCTTTAGAGAAATTAAATCATGTACAAACGTTTCTTGACTATCAAGAAGATCTCAAAAAAGTTCAAACTAGCTTTGCAGAGTTTGAATATCAAAATGAAACTCATATGACATTCTTATTAGAAACCGATAGTACTGATTATTTTATAAATGTCTCCAATCTTTATATTCCATATGAAGATTATCTACTGTTAAAATCAAATCTAAAATCATTGCGTAGTGATATAAGTGACCGTAAATGGAAAAATGTAACTACTAAAAACAGCGAATACTTAGTTAAATCTGTCCATTACGAAGGAAAAATCATTTATGCCGTCATATCTTCAGAAGATATCCTAAAACCTCTCAGAAAACTCAATATTGGAAATAATGGTAAACTTTCCCTAAAAGAGCCTAACAATATACCCTCCGAAAACTACCTAATTCATGCTCAAAATGAAAAAACGCATTTACCTTTCGATATTTATGTTTTAGTCGATTATGCCGAAGTCTTTAGAAATATCACACTCTTAGAAGTATTTTTGTCAGCCGTTCCCATTATTATCACCATTTTATCAATCATCATTATCCTGTATATTCGTCAGTGGATGATTAAACCGATAACAAGACTCACTGAACGACTCTCTCAACTTGGGGACTCCATCCCCCCTTCTGAATTTTTTATATCTGAAGGTATACTAGAAATTGATAAGGCAAATGATAAACTTAATAAAGTGATATTTGACATGCAAGAATTAAAAATACGAGAATACCATTCACAACTAGAACTTAAGAAGATCGAACTTAATTATCTTAAGAACCAAATCCGTCCGCATTTCTACTTAAACATGTTATCAATGATTCATAGTATGCTTCAAACAAAAAACTATAAGGAAATTGAAGAGTTAACTATCCTAACTTCAAATTATCTCCGTCATTTATTTATGGCTAATCAAGATTTTTCAGAACTTAAAGATGAAGTTCAGCATATTAAAGATTATTTAGAAATACAACGAATTCGATATGGAAATAGCATCTACTTTTCACTAAACTACAGTGATGACCTACAAAATACTCTTGTCCCATCATTACTTTTACAAACATTTATTGAAAACACAATCAAACACGGGTTTTCATTTCAGGATTTATTTACAATTTTACTATCGATAAAAAAAGTAAAAACTGAGAACTCAGATTATATTCAGATTTGTATCGAGGATAATGGTCCAGGTTTCTCTGAAGAAATTTTATCAAAACTAAATCAGAAACAGTCTCTAATAACAGAAGATGGACATCATATCGGGATCACAAACACCATCGAACGTTTAAATCTTCTCTATCCCAACGACTATACTATTACATTTAAAAATAATGAAGAAGGTGGGGCTAAAATTCTTTTACTCATTCCATACAAGATTATAGACGGAGGTTATAATGAACATCTTATTAGTTGATGACGATCGTTTTATCATTGAAGCTTTACGAGAGAAAATAAATTGGGATAAACTACACATTGACATTGTTTATGTTGCCTATAGCCTCTCTCAAGCTCAAAATATTATTAGAGAGCATCCTATTGATCTCATGATAAGCGATATAGAAATGCCTCAAGGCAGCGGCCTCGAACTCTTATCTTGGATTAGAAATGAAAAATATGATATAAAAACAATTTTTTTAACTAATTACGCCGACTTCAACTATGCTCAAAAAGCAATTGAATTGCAAAGCTTCGAATACTATCTAAAACCCATTAACTTTGAAAAATTAGAATTTATTATTCAAAAAGCCATTAGTAAAATTGAGAATCATAACTTAAATGGAAAAAATGATTCGCTTTTACAAATAGAAGATAATTTCTGGTATGATTACCTTAGAAAACCTCAAATTTCTCGCATTGATGAGCTAGAAATAATAGCAAGCAAACAAGATTTTATTCTTCAAAAACACCAGTATTTTTTTCTTGCAGTTTTAACAATCAATCTTAATGAAGAAGATTATTCTGCAGAAACTCCATCATGGACTTCTCAACTAAAAAGAGAACTTCAAAGAATTTCACAACCTTCTTATAAGCTGATAAGTTTGTTCAAGATGGAAAGCCAGGTTGATCAATATGTTTGTCTCTTTAGAGTAGACTCATCCAAACGTAGTGACAAATTGGCATATGAGATTCATTCTCAAATTTCTAATAACTTTAGTAAATACTCAAACATTATATATAAGAGTTGCCATAAAATATCCGATGTTTTATTTCATACCAAAGAACTCTACACTTATAATGAACAGTATGTCTCTTATTGGAATACTATTATATGTGTTCCACATAGTTTCCCAACTTCTTTCAAAACAGAAACTCTTTCAATTACGTTTTTAGATAGCTTAAGCGAATATGAATTAAGAGAAAAAATTAATTCACTCGTCTATAATTCTCAAATCCCTACTTTCACGCTACAACAAATTTTACTAGATTGGACTCAACAAATAGGAATATATCTAGATCAAAATGGAATTTCAGCACATAAATTATTCCAAAATAGCACTCATGATTTCTTATTCCAACGACGCTTTCATTCAATTGAATCATTTCAGGATTACTTTGATTATTACTGGTCACATGCTAAGAAATTTGCAACAAACATTGAAAACCAGAAAAATAGTATTCAACGCATCGTCGAATACATAGATCATCACTACTATGAAGATATAAATCGTTCTATATTAGCAGATATGGTTTATCTCAGTGCAGATCATTTAGCTAGAATTTTTAAAAAAGAAACTGGAGAAACTCTTGTTAAATATATAACGGATAAGCGCATTAATGCTGCTAAATCTCTCCTATCTCAAACCAATATCTCGATATCACAAGTATCTTGTCAAGTAGGGTATGATAATTATTCTTACTTTACTAAAATTTTTAAACAAAGGACTGGACTTTCTCCTGGAGATTACCGTAAAACTTATCAAAACAAAATGTAAGCAATCTAAATCATTGAAATGATAAGTAAAATTCAAGGTCTGTAGTAATTTTTGAAATTCTACAGTTTTTCCAAAGATAAGTTAAATGATAATTTTTTAGATTATCATCAGCACAATATCTTTCAGTCCAACATAGCTCCAAAAATTTCTTTAAAATTGTTGATAAGGCAACTTCTTAAAAAGTCAGTTTGAAAAGAAAATCCAGTAAATATTTCTAGGATAAAACGTATACTATCAAGCTTTTACAGAACTGCACCCCAAAAGTTAGACAGAAAAAATCTAACTTTTGGGGTGCAGTTCTAAGAACCTTGGTAATATGCGTTTTATTATGGAAACATTTCCCATTTTCTCTATTTCTAATGACTTACTTCAGCTTCTTACCTCTTGGAAAGAGCAACAAAAATATGAACTAGCAAAGTTTGGCATCATCAGTAATCCAGAACAATTTGTTTTTACATATATCGACACAAAAGGAAACATCAACAAGCCTTTACATGCTGACTATCTAAATAATAAAATGAAAAATATCAGAAAGCGATATAAAGAACTAGCACATGTTGTACCTCATAAACTGCAACATACAGGAGCGACACTTGCAAAACAAGCAGGACTCTCACTCGAAGCTATTTCAGAAGCTTTAACTCACAGTGATAAAGAAGTAACTAAGACTTATGTCAACACAAAAGATACTGTAAATCAGACAGTTGGAGATATTGCATTTCGTAGTCTAAAAAATGATGGAGTGAATTTTAGGGTAACTCTTGATTTTTAGACAAAAAAAGACATCCAAGAGTAAATTCTTGAATGTCTGTAAACGTTGATATAATCGTATTGATTAATGTTTTGAGGCAACTGACTTCGTCAGGTTGCAGCCACATTTGTAAACGACTAAAGTCGCAACAACTGTGTCAATTGCACCAATTTAGTAAGAAAGTAAAAAAAGAACACCCCGAAAGGTGCTCTTTGTAAGTATAGTAATTCTCTCGAATTAACGTTTACTAAATTGTGAAGCTTTACGAGCTTTCTTAAGACCTGGTTTTTTCTACATCATGATATTTATGGTAAATTATCACTAAGATCAAGTAATTTTAAGAGATAAATCCTCAATTTTTACATATATAACCCTTTTAAAAATCGAGAGGTTATCAAAGGGTTATCACTTTTTTAGTTTTCGGAGCTCATGTAGTTGAGAAATAACGATTTATTTTTCTTCGTTTTTCTTCGTTTTTCTTCGTTTCATTAATTAAAGGTGAAATGATGTATAATACAAATCACATTCCCATACAAACAAATAAATTGCAAAACTATAAAGCGAATGAATTTCATGAATTTAAAAGTAAGATTACTTTCTAAATTCACTAATTAGTAACTATGTTTTCTTCGTTTTTCTTCGTTTTTCTTCGTTTTTATTTCATTTCTAATTTATAGTATTGACTGCGATCTTTCGTACTTGTCCCATACCATGTTAAAATGCCTTTTGCTCTCAACGTTTTCAATAATTTGGACGAGTAAGAAACACTCCTACCTAAGAACTCTGCTACTTTTTTAGTTGTCATAGGTTCTGCTGTATTGTACATATACTGTATCAATAGTTTTTCATCAACACTTAAATCACTATAATCTCTAAGTTTACTTTCCAAAGAATCACGCGTTCTCAATGTTCTACTTGTAATACTGTTTTCTAATGTTAAAACTACTTTGTTACCTGGTTCAGAGTAACACGGTTCATGGAGAAAAGCAGATTCCATTTCAGAATAGATTCGTTTTACTCCCTCATTCATTTCTCGGACCCATCCAAATTCAGTTAAGGTACGAGCTATACGCGGATTTCTAGAAAAACGTTCATGTCTTATATTCTCAACAGTTACAATATTCGGTAGTTTTCCTGGGCTATGAATCTCTAAACGATTATCAAACATCAATACCCTGATATGATCTCCGTATACTGAATAATTCCTGTGGGTTACTGCATTTACAATTCCTTCAAACCAGGCAAATTCAGGATATTCTGGAAGTATCTGAAATCTACCATCACTATCTAGATACTGAAACTCTCGTAGCTGGGTTCGAATAAAATCTCTAACTTTAACAATTAATTTAGGCAATGCATCATCAAATGTTACTTCCTTAATAACATTAAATTCACTTCCTGTACCTACATCTACCCCATCAAATCGTTGAAAACGAACACGTGCTTGAGGGAAAAATGCTGAAGGATACTTACCAAAGATAAGAATAGCCGCCTTTGTTAATTTACCATTGATAAGAAACCTTCTTGCCTTTAATATCTCCTCAGTTGAACGTTCTGAAATATCAAAATGGTCCTTAAAATCCTGAACCAATAGTTCATCAATATCATCTAATGTGGCATCTTCAATGATTTCATCTTCAAAGAAACGCTGTCCCTTATCATAACTAAGTTGTATACGTTGCTCATAACTCAACTTGACTGATTCGTCTCCCTGTCGTAGATAAACTTCATCATTTGGAGCGGCAATCACTCGATTCGATGATAATTCAACTGAGATAAGCAAAATCAGGTCGTCTTCTCCCTTATGATTGATCACAGGTATTTCCTCAAAAGATAAATCCAACGGTGTATCCCGCATCTCTCGGTCTATCTTTTTGAAATCATCAATCGGATAGGCTTTCCCATCCTTAAAACCAGTGATAATATTATGCTGCTTTTCATCTTCAATCCCGATAATCAACTGACCTCCGTCAGCATTAGCAAAGGCAATCAAGTGCTTAAGTAGTTCTTGTGGCTTCTTTCGTGCGGATTTCCGATCCAAATATTGATTTTCCGGCGAGAATTGCCAGTAATTAAAGTCATATTTCATTTATTTTCTCCTAATTTTTGGTTAAATAATAATGATTATTCTGCATTCCTTACTGAATCTGTTTTTCTTAAGATAATAGGCTAGGTGTTTCATTATGATGAGGGCGAGCACACTTTTCAACCTTAATATATAAATCCTTTAGAAGATTGATACTTATCAATACTGCTTCATCAGCATTTAATTTTTTTTATTTAGTTGTTGATTTAATATTTTCTAAAATAATATCTTTAACAATTTTCAGATCCGCTTCAATTTTCTTAATATCCGTTCTTATATAATTAATCAATTCTTTACTAGATACATGTTTTTTTATATGAGCATAATCATAATAATCTTTTTTACCATATGTTTTCCATTTTTTTCTTGAAGATGATTTTTCTAAAATTGGATTATCCTCTAGATTGAAATTATACAAACAAGTTTTCTCTTTTATACTATCACATATTCTTTCTAAATCACCTAATTTTGCTTTATCTTCAAGAGAAAAATTAACCTTATGTCTATACTGTTTTCCTTGTATCTGAATATCAAATGATGACGTAGTACCTTCGATAGGAAGATAAATCCCAAAATGATGAGCTCCTCTTATCCTACCAGAGTATGTTTTATATTCTAAATCAGAAATCTTATTCTCTAAATTCGCATAATGAATCTTCTCGACAACAGACCTTAATCTCATACCTTCAAGTACTTTATTATTACACTCTTCTAAAAAGTATGATTCGCCATAACTTATCTTTTCAATAAACTCTTTCACATTCTTCATATATTCAACATAATCTGTTAAGAATAATCTAAAAGTCTCATCTACTTTATCAAGTAAATCACTATAATATTCAATTAGCTCACCATAACTTCTTCTAAACCAACTATCAGGTAGTTCAAATTCAGGTTTAACTAAACTAAGAAGTATCCCTTTAGCATTAGAATCTTTTTCAGAATAACGAATTAATTGACTTTTGTCTGGTAAAGACTTAACCTTATTTTCTATAAAAATAACATGAGTCCTTCTATCCTCATCAATAACCTCGATAGTTAAATCAATCGAATTTTTTTCTCTGTAAACCTTTAAATCTGTATATTTTTTATTAATATCAATAACATTACTAAAAAACTTATGATTAATAAATTCAGACTTCTCCAGAACAACAGCAAATAGATTGCTATGATATAATTCTAAATTACTTAGTGACAGTTGATAATTCAGTGTATTTTCTATTTTATTCCTAAGTGTTAGTAACTCATTATAATTTTCCATTTAACAACTCCTTTACTATGATAATTAATGTAATGTACTTGTTTTTATTATATCATAAGATAAATTAATCAGTTTATTGAAAATTAAATTTAAATAAAAGAAGACAAATACACTTTAGACAACGTATTCATCTCCTTATTAAAACTTCGAATTTAGGTAAACTATTTATTAAATCAATCGTTTGGATAGATATATTAATAATTCTCAATAGCAAATTGAAGATATACTTTTCATCATCACTATAATCATTTGGATCATCAGTGATTCCAGATTTTTTATCAGTTTTAACTTGATACTGATCTATAATCCATCCAATAGCAGAGTACCCATTTACAACATATTCATAGGCTTTTTCAGGAATATTACTAATTCTGATATAAATTACATAACCTATACCATCCATTTCTTAAAATCCTTCAGATATCTTGATTTTATTATTAACTTTTCTTAAAGGTAAAACAAGACCCACATATATCCCATTTTAATCAATAGAAAATATATACAGAAAATCAATGAAATTCTATTTTTTGCCACAGTATAATAAGGTTAACTAGTCTTGTAAAAATTATTTTATCGTCATATCTGAGAATTAATCAGCTATTTCATAAAAATCATCAATCTTTGGCTGAGACACATTTGTCACAATCATAAATAGCATATAGTTCTTGACATATAGTATAATATATGAAAAAATACTTACTGGAGGTTGATAATATGACTGAAAAAATCAAAAACTGGGTTAATATTTGCGTTTTGAAAAATCAAGAAATTTTATTACTTAATAGACAGCACGATAATTTTCCTGGCTGGATTCCACCAGGGGGAAAAGTTGAATTCCCTGAAAGTTTTTTTGAAGCTGCACTACGGGAGCTTAAGGAAGAAACTGGACTCACTGCATTAAATCTTGAATTAAAGGGAATTTCAGGCTTTACTAATTCAATTGGTAATGAGAGATTTGTCTTCTATGACTTTTTATGTACTCAGTTTACTGGTGAACTAAGCACATCTGATGAAGGTGAGCCAAAATGGTGGAATCTAAAAGATATTGATAAAATACCAATGCAAGATGATATAAGAAAAAGGATACCGCTTTATTTAAGAAAAGGAAGCTTTGAAAGTATTAACTACTGGGATAATAATAAGAAATGCATTAGTGAAAACAAAACAATTTTATTTGACTAATATTCTCTACGGTATAATCAAATACAAAAGTCTCAATCCATTAGTAATTTTTGTATACTTTAGTACTCAATTTTATTGGTACTGAAGTATCGTTCAATTGATAACTTTTTCTCCCATTTTCCTTTAGCCGAGTTCAACAACACTAATATAATTTTCGTTTCTCATATTTATAACTAATTAGTGTGTGTACATATATTCATAAAATATCATTAATGTACTCTTACTTTTCAGCAATTCTAATTTTTCCAAATTAGAAGCTTTCAAAAAGTTCAGCATTTATTTTATAATGATAAATTGTAAAATATAGTACAACAAAAAAACTCATAGCGTTTCATGAGCCCACTGAAAAAGTCATCAAATTGATGGCTTTTTTGTTATACTAGAGATGAGGTGAAATAATGCTTGATAATCAGTTAACTATGGATGTCAGTCCTTATTCTAGTTTGTATGATATCGTGGTTCCTAAAACCCACTTTTTACGTCAGCTAATTGAACTCTGTGATTTTAGCTTTATTTATGATGAACTAGAAAAGAATTATCGTCCCGATTTTGGGCGTAAAGCTTATTCACCGATTATGATGTTCAAATATCTCTTGTTAAAAGATATTTATAAGTTATCAGATGTAGATGTGGTAGGACGTTCCTTGTCAGATATGGCCTTTAAATTTTTTCTTGGTCTAGCTCCTGAAGATTCTGTTATCGAGCCATCCTCTCTGACGAAATTTAGAAAGCTAAGAATTAAAGATGACAAACTGCTTGATGTATTGATTCAGAAGTCTGTTCAAATTGCACTCGAACATAACTTGATTAAGAGTAAAATCCTCATTGTGGATGCCACTCACACCAAATCTCATTATAATCATAAGAAACCCCAAGAAATCCTTAGAGAGCGTTCAAAAGCTTTACGTAAAACAATTTATCAACATTCAGAAGATATCAAAATAGAATTTCCAAAGAAACCTCAAGAAGATAACCTCGAAGCAGAGTTGACCTATACAGAGGAGTTAATGGCTGTGGTTGAAAAACACGAGGAACTCTTAGCCCTACCGGCTGTTTCTCAAAAGTTCAATTACCTAAAAGAGGCTGTCGAGGACGACTTAGAACATTTGGAAGCTTCTGTTAAGGAGGAGGCTAGGCTCGGACATAAGACAGCCGACACCTCTTTCTATGGATATAAAAGTCATATCGCTATGACGGATGAACGGATTATTACTGCTTGCGTGGTCACTTCTGGTGAACAAAGCGATGGGAAATATTTACCTGAGTTATATGCCAAAACAAAGGAAAATAGTCTGGACATCGAGACTATTATTGGTCATGCAGCTTATTCGGGAAAGAACAACATTCAACTAACTCGCAAAGAAAAGATTCATTTGGTGTCAAAACTGAACCCTTCTGTTTTTCAAAAAGTTACCGTAAAGAAGAGGATGCGTTTGAATTTAATAAAGACGCAGGGCTATTTGTCTGTCCAGAAGGACACTTGGCTGTTCGCAAAGCAAGGACAGGGAAAAAATATCAAAATAAGAATCAAGTTGTCACTCATTACTTTGACATTGAAAAGTGCAAGAATTGTCTTTCCAAGGAAGGGTGTTATCAGGAGGGAGCAAAGTTTAAAACTTATTCATTGGCTATTAAGAGTAACGACCATCTTTTCCAGAAGAAATTTCAGGAAACACCTTATTTTAAAGAAATGGCCAGACATCGCTATAAAATCGAAGCGAAGAATGCCGAACTAAAACAGAGACATGGCTTTGATGTCGCGAGAGCATCGGGTCTTTTCAGCATGGAGTTACAGGCAGCCACAACCATCTTCGTGGTCAATATAAAACGAATTATGACCTTAATAAATACAAAATAACCGAGGAATTCGCTCAAATTGATGAAAGATTCCTCGATTTTCCTTTCATTAAAAGTAAGCTCCTTATTTTTTCAGTGGGTTCGTCCTTCTACAACTGTATTATCCTCAACTTTTTACCTAAAAGCTCTGATAGAGGCTGGGCAAAAACTCAACTTAAGGAGAAAATAAAGCAAATTTTCTAACAATAAAACGCATAATATCAAGGATTTAACACTTGATACTATGCGTTTTCTAATTTTAAAGACTTTTTGCCCAGTCTTACCAAACTAGAATGGCCTTTGAAAAGTTGCCATTCATTAAACCAAATAGGTTCATCTGTAACAGGATGACGTTGAGTTAAGGTATTTCCTCTAACTATATTTTTATGAATAAGATAATATGCAGATTTATAGATGTCACTTCTACTAGTTAGCTTAGTACTAAAAATTTGTTCGTACCAATCTAAATAATAAAGAAACATACGTGAACGTGCTACTTCTAAATTATCTTCGAGAAATTCTATCCCATATATAGATGATAATGCAATCAATGATTTTGTCTTCCAACTTCTTTCATCATATTGCATATTACATGATAACAGCAGATAATTTTCTTTCTAAAATAGCTTGCAAAAATTTCCCATCTCCTGCAGAAGGTTCTAAAAATGTTGCAGAAATATCTTCACAAGTCTCTTTAATACCTGGAGTATCTAATATTTTCTGTACCATCCAGAATGGTATAAAAACCTCTCCATGCTTTTGAACACGCTTTTTTGATTTGATTAAATTCTCTTTCAAAGTCTACTCCTTAAAAACGTTTATCTTTTAAGATTATACCATTTTTTAATCTTATATCTAACTATTTCTAAAGGGGTTTGGGGATTCCCCAAAATTCAAATCACCTCAAAAGTACATACACTATGTGTATACAAATTTTGGAGGTGATTTTAGGAGAGTGTGTATACAGACTCTGAGCTCGCAAAGTCATATTATGAGAAATTTTTCCTTCTCTATAAAATAATCCAAAAAATCAATTTGGCTGTCATTTGTGTGTACAAATATTTTAAGAAGATATATAAAAACGCTGCAAAATTTTTAACAGCGTTTCCTTATTTTAAAATTCTCATATGTCTTTCTTTTTTATGGTTAGCATCGTAGTATTCCAACATCGCATGATACAAACGAGCCTTCGTTTTGTCTTGTTGTTTAATTCCATGAAGAAATAATTCTGCTCGCTTTAATTTCAATATGTATTCGCATATCTGATCAAAATCCTTATCCATATTACTTTTGAAAATAAACATCTTTTTCCTCCATCACATCCACTATTTTTTGCATCAAAATAGACATATCCATTTTGTTTTCATAGCTTATTCTCCCAACTACAGTTGCAAGACGGGCTATAGAATTGATATTCTTTCCGACTTGTTCCAACTCTTCTGTTAAAGGAACTAAACCTTCAAAAGAGACTTTTTGGATGTTCAAATCTGTTCGTATTAATTTTTGTCTAGCAAACTCAGAAAAATTACGAATATTTTCCTTCCTCATACAATCATTTAATTTTTTATTTTCTTTTTCTGTCAAAAATACCTGTTTCAACACAGATTTTATTCTCATGGTCCTATCACCTCGTTTTCTTATTTAGTCGTTTTACAAGTTCTTTCACTTGTTTACTTGTCTTCTTTTCATATTCTATCATCAGCTCAACGCAGTAGTGAAATATCCTTACATTATCCAAATCTTCACTTTGTTCTGCTATTCTTTCTAACTGACGTAAGTTATTGATAATTCTTCTAACTTGAAATATAAAGTCATGATAAGATTCAAAATCAAATTGAAGATAAATAGGCGAGCTCTTAAATAACATTTTTCTGGCATAAGAGGAAAAACTTAGATGATTTGTCATTTCAATCAAGTTATTCACTATTTCATTTTGCTCCTCAGTGATGTAACATTTCTTTAGAACAGTCCTATATCTACTCATTTATCATATACTTCTTTCGGGCATTTTCATGGGCAATAGCTTTGCACTCCAGCATACGTTCCTGCTTTAAATTCTCCATAGACTTAAATAAATACGCCAAAGGAGACGTCGCATCCTCAGGAATCCGTTCAATCATGCTAATGACTTCATCACTAGTTACATACCCACTAGCCAAATACTCGCCTATCTTCATCTTCTGAGCATGTGTTAAAGTGTAATTGTTAGGATACAAAAATCTATCATTGTACTTATAAGAAATGGATTCTAACAAAGAATAATATTTGGGTGGAATATAAGTTTCAGGCTTTCTAGAACTATTATCCAGTATATTCTCAATCTCTTTCTTATTCTTACTCTTGTTCTTAATCTCTTGCGTTACATTATCATTTTCATCCGTTACTGTAACGTTACAGTCTAAAACGAGTTGTGGCTCGCCTGTAATTAGTGCTTTTTGTTTTTGTCTATGACGAGCAACACGTTCCCTAGTTTGTTTTCTAATCTTTTCTAGTCCATCTATATTCTGATGTTTCTCCCATTTTGGAATGGTAATAGCGCCATCTATGATTTCTATCATTCCAAATTCTTCAAACATGCTGAGAGCTAATTTTACCGATGTAGCTTTTCGTCTAAACACTGTTGAAAGCATTTCTTCTGTGTAATATACCTTATTTCCTAAACTCAGTATGCCACTATTATTTTGCTTTCCTGCAAGTACCAGAATTTTGAACCATATTACAATAAGCGTATCTCCTTCTGGCATTGATTCTATTAATTGAATTTTTTCATCATCAAATATATCTGTTGTTATCTTGATCCACTGAACACCATTCATACGAGTACCTATCTTTCATATTGCTTCAACCATCGTGTTACTGCTCTTTTGTCGTATAAAGTCACTCCATCAATTACCATGGTTGGCATTCCTTCTTTTGTCCATTTTTGGATTGTTGTCGTAGATACATCTAACCACCTAGACAAACCTGACATACGAACCATAGGTTTATAAAGTTCTTTATCTTCAAATACTCTTGCTACAGCATTTGAAATCATCTCATCATAATGAGCACGTAATTGCTTCTCTAAATCTTTAGGAAGCTGGACAACTAAAGTAGTTTCCGACATAAATTCACACCTCATTTCTAAATTAAATAAGCTCCGAAACCATTTAATTTGTTATTCATTTTGAATTATATATCCTTTTTGAATTTTTGTCAAGCTTTTTTATTCAAAAAGAATAAAATGTGTTATAATGATAAAAAGGAGGTTCTTATGACGAATCATATTACTAAACTGATAGAAAATAGCGGAAAAAAATTGACAGAAATTAGCGAAGCTACAAATATAGCCTATCCTACACTTTCTGGATACAATCAAGGAATCCGCAAACCTAAAAAAGATAATGCTGAAAAATTGGCAAAATACTTTAATGTTTCCGTCGCTTACATTATGGGACTTGATAGCAACCCACACGCTCCATCAAATCTTAAAATTGTTACAGATAGTTTCAAAACATCTAAAATTGGTTCTGTGACACCTTTTAAAAGCGATATGGAGAAATTAAAGAAAAGTATCGAATTTGGAGAAAGGTCATTAACACTACCACTTGATGATAGTTTTTCAGATGAATTTCGTCACATATTCTCAGAATACCTAGCTGAGAAAAACAAACATTTTATGTCTGAGTTTATAGACTATATGAATCACCAAAATAAAGACTCTAAAGTTTGGCAGAGCTGGATTAAAACAGACGAATACGCTATCCGCCAAGAAGATAGAAAAAATAGATAGACACTCATTTCTCAATTACATAAGCTCCGAAAACTTAGATACGGAGAAAAAATGTCTATACACAAATACAAAACCAAAAAAGGAATCCTATACTATGTTAGCTTCTACATTGGCTTAGATGCCTATGGAAAGAAAAAAAGACACTTAAAAAGAGGATTCAAAACTAAAAAAGAGGCAAAATTGTACGAAGCTCGTTTAGAAGCTGGTGTCGTCGCCCCCATAGTAAATACCGACAAATCTAACCCCAAAGTCACTTATAAAGAACTTTATCAAGAATGGTTTAAGGCCTATGTGGGTACTGTCGAAGAAACAACTTCTTCCCAAACTAAGAATATCTATCGAATACATATTCTACCAATATTTGGCGATAAATTTATTGACCAAATCAGTCCTTTAGACTGTCAAAACTTTATTACTCAAAAATCTCAGACTTTCAAAAATATCAAACAGATAAAATCCTATACCTCAAAAATTTTTGATTTTGCAATCAATATGAACTACATTGATCGAAATCCAATGAAGAATGTTATCATGCCTAAAATCAAAAAGACAAGATCAAATAATTTTTGGTCACTGGAGGAATTACATCATTTCCTAGATATCGTGAAAGAAACTGAGCCATTTAAATATTTTGCTCTATTTAGACTGCTTGCATTTAGTGGGCTACGAAAAGGAGAGTTATACGCTTTAAAATGGGCTGATATTGACTTTGATAGCAATCTCTTGAACATAGACAAAAGTCTAGGAAGAATTGACGGTAAAGCGATTGAAAAGAGCACAAAGAATGAATCTTCAGTTCGAACAATCTATCTTGATGATGAGACAATCGATATCATTAAGCAATGGAGAAATTTCTATCTGAAAGAACAATCTCAGTTGCCTCTTACAAAGCTGAATATTAGTAACGAATATATGTTCTCTTACATATCAAGCAATGACAAAATTGAACCCCTGCATGCTGACTACATTAACAATGTACTGAATCGAATTATTAAAAAGCATAAATTAAAACCAATTAGCCCACATGGGTTCAGACACACACATGCAACACTTATGTCTGAAATTGGAATCGATCCTTCTAATACATCAAAACGACTCGGTCACGCAAGCAGTCAGATGACATTAGATGTCTATACTCACACTACAAAAACTGGTGAGAAAAACTCTATTGACAAATTTGCAGATTATCTCAATAAAGCAAAGTAAAATCATGATGTTTAAAATCTAAAAGAGGTTATCAGAAGGTTATCACAAAGCTATACGAGCTTAAAAATCGACAAAAAAGAGTTTGGGACAAAAAGATTTTTATTTTAGGAATTCTTTATTATAAATTTTAAAAATCGATAGATTAGACAAAAAAAGCGAACAAGACAGAATTCTGAGTGTCAGATAACTCGTTTTGTTCGCTTTTTATATTTAAGGTTAGACTTTTGTCCCAGACTCTTTGAAACATTGATATAATCGTATTGATTAACGTTTTGAGGCAACTGACCTCGTCAGGTTGCAGTCACATTTGTAAGTGACTAAAGTCGCAACAACTGTGTCAGTTGCACCAATTTAGTAAGAAAGTACAAAAAAGAACACCCCGAAAGGTGCTCTTTGTAAGTATAGTAATTCTTTCGAATTAACGTTTACTAAATTGTGATGCTTTACGAGCTTTCTTAAGACCTGGTTTCTTACGTTCAACTTTACGTGAGTCACGTGTAAGAAGTCCTGCGCGTTTCAATGAATCACGGAAGTCTGGGTCTACTTGAAGAAGGGCACGAGCGATACCGTGACGGATAGCTCCTGATTGACCAGCGTATCCACCACCTACAACGTTAACGAAAACGTCGTATGAACCTGCAGTTGAAGTAACTGCGAATGGTTGGTTGATTACAAGACGAAGGTCAGCGTGTGGGATGTACTCTTCAACATCTTTTTTGTTAACAGTGATTTTACCAGTTCCTGGAACAAGGCGAACGCGTGCAACAGCGTTTTTACGACGTCCAGTACCTGCATATTGTGCTTGTGACATACTTTATTGTTCCTTTCCTTAGATAAGTCCTGAAATATCAAGAACTTCTGGTTGTTGTGCAGCGTGAGTGTGCTCAGCTCCAACAAATACTTTCAACTTCATACCTTGAGCGCGTCCAAGAGTATTGTGTGGAAGCATACCTTTAACTGATTTCTCGATCAAACGTACTGCATTTTTAGAACGAAGTTCACCTGCAGAGATTTGTTTCAATCCACCTGGGTGGTTTGAGTGAGTGTAGTAGATTTTATCAGTTGCTTTTTTACCAGTTAATTTAACTTTTTCAGCATTGATAACAATCACAAAGTCACCTGTATCAGTGTGTGGTGTAAATGTTGGTTTGTTTTTTCCGCGAAGTACGCTAGCAACTACTGCAGAAAGACGTCCAAGTGGTACATCAGTTGCGTCAACTACGTACCATTTACGTTCAACTTGGCCTGGTTTAGCCATAAATGTTGTTTTGTTCATGATTTCTCCTATATATAGTTCGATTTTTGTTTACGGTGATGGGTGTTCCTTCCCATCGAAAAGTATTTGGAAGGTTCCGGGGCCTTTCAAATGGGGTAAACAATACCGCCTACTATAATACCAAATTTCACCCCTAAAAGTCAATAGATATGAAAAATATTTTTCTGAATTCCACTCTTTTTATCTCTAAAAACCTCGCTTTCGCGAGGCTCTTCTATTTATAAGATAAGGCACGTTTAAAGGTTTTCCAAGGTCCCAAATCATCTGTTTGCAGAACGAGACTAGCATACATACGTCCGATAAAGACTGTTGCAGTTACTGCAAAAGCAATCGTAATCGCAAGCGAAATCCAAGCTTCTAACCCATTTGCATAGCCATTAATGGCTCTAAATGGCATGAAGAAGGTCGAAATAAAGGGAATATATGAACCAATCTTCAAGATGAGATTGTCACCAGCTGCACCTAGAGCTGTCACTCCAAAAAAACCACCTATAATCAAAATCATCAAAGGCGACAAGGCTTTTCCTGAGTCCTCAGGACGAGAAACCATAGAACCTAGGAAGGCTGCTAAAACAACGTACATAAAGAGGCTAACCAAGACAAACAATAAGGTGTTGAGCGAGAAAGCCTCTCCTATATGGTTTAAAATACCAGATTGTGCCAAGATTGGTAGGTCTTTAAAGAGAAGAATGGCAGCAAGTCCACCCACGACGTAAATGCCAATATGGGTCAAAATCACAAGAAGCAGAGCCAGCATGCGAGCGTAGAAATAATAACTAGCTCGGATACTAGAGAAGACCACCTCCATGATTTTGGTTCCTTTCTCGCTAGCCACTTCCTGAGCAGTGACACTAGCATAGGTAATCAAAATCATATAAAGGAAGAAACCAAGCCCTGCGGCCGCAATGGTTTGAACAATTTTTTTGTTTTCCTTAGATTCATCAATCTTCTCAGTAAAATCAACGGTTTGACTCAGGCGTTTTTCCTGTTCTTGAGACAAATTAGCTGCCGAACGATTGAGTTGGTATTGCAGTTCATTTAGTCTATTGGTTACAGCTAGTTTGATGCCACTTTCAAGAGAGGTTTCACCATGATAGACGGCCTTGATGACGCTGTCCTCTTGGTCGACGGTTAGGTAACCCTTGATTTTCTCATCCTTGATAGCAGTTTGGGCACTGGCTTCATCCTTATAATCAAAGTTGATACCATTAGTACCCTTGAGCCCTTCTTCCACAGATGGCACTGTTGTTACTACTGCTATCTTGCTATTCTTGGCCATAGAAGACCCTTGGAGGTAGCCAATTCCTACAGATAAGGCTAAAAAGAGGAACGGCGAAATCACCATAAAGAAGAAACTCCACGACTTGATGTGTCGAAGATAGGTTTCCTTCATTACAACCCACATATTTCTCATACTTCCACCCCTGATTCTAGTTTAAAGATTTCATCAATTGTTGGCGCTTGCTGGTCAAAGGTTGCGATGTATTGCCCCTGAGTCAAGATTGGGAAGAGTTCCCTTCCAGCGCTCTCATCCTCTAAGATCAATTTCCAACTGCCTTGTTTGGTCAAGCTCACCTGTTTGACATGAGGAAGGTTTTCCAATTCTTCCTTGCTTCGTTCACTTGAAACAAAAAGACGCGTTTTCCCGTATTGATTTCGGACATCCTGAACTGGTCCATGCAAGACCACACGGCCATCTCGAATCATGAGAATATCGTCACAAAGCTCCTCTACGTTGGTCATGACATGATCAGAAAAGATAATGGTTGCTCCACGCTCTTTTTCCTGAAAAATGACTTGCTTGAGCAATTCAGTATTAACTGGGTCCAAGCCACTGAAAGGCTCATCCAAGATAATCAAGTCTGGTTCATGAATCAGAGTAATAATGAGCTGAATCTTCTGCTGATTTCCTTTTGACAGACTCTTGATTTTATCAGTCAGCTTCCCTTTCACTTCCAACCTCTTCATCCATTGAGGGAGTTTTTCCTTGACCTCCTTGGCATCCATGCCTTTTAGAGTCGCCAAATAGCGAACTTGTTCAAGGACTGTCAATTTAGGCATGAGACTACGTTCTTCAGGCAGATAGCCAATCCGAGCATAGGTCTCTTGACGAATATCCTGACCATCTAGACTGATTTCTCCTTGATATTCTAAAAACTTCAAAATACTGTGGAAAATTGTTGTCTTCCCAGCACCGTTTTTCCCGACTAATCCCAAAATACGACCTGGTCGCGCTTGAAAGTCAATGCCAAACAAAACTTGCTTGGGTCCAAAACTTTTCTCTAGACTTCTTACTT